>JALNXI010000288.1 GCA_023230425.1 Methanoculleus sp.
CTCTCCCGGGGCGGACACGCCCGCTGCCATCGGCGGAAAGAGGCGGGGAGGATGGGAATACGACCGGGTATCACAGTGCTCCTCCTCCTCGGCCTCGTCGCCGGTGCGGCGGCGGCCGGGGGAGGCACCCCCACGATACCCCAGGAACTCTGTGGGCGCTTGACGATCGGCGGCAGCCCCGCACCTGCCGGGACCGTGATCACGGCAACGATCGGGGATACGGAGTACGGCTCTATCCAGACAACGGAAGCCGGGAAATACGGCGATCCCGACAGGATCGAGGCGAGTCGCCTGCTTGTGAAGGCGCCCGCGGACCTGGACGGTGAGACGATCACGTTCCTCGTCGACGGTGTCGCGGCAAGAGAGACATTGGTCTTCGCACCTGCAGTGGCGACGGCCCTTGACCTGAGCGTCCCCGGGAGCGGGGGCACCGGCAACACCGGAGATCCCGGTAATACAGGTGGTTCCGGCACTACCGGGGATCCGGGCGCCCCCGTGAACCCCCGCGAATCGGCCGCCCCCACCGCCGCCCCCGAGGTGCAGACCGGGCACGCCTCCCTTGCCACATCTGCGGCCGGGGCGGTCCAGAAGACCGTGACGGTCAGGACCGCCGACGAAACCTGCGCTGTGGCGATACGGGAGGGCACCACCGCCCGCGACGCCGGCGGCAACCCGCTCGGCGAGGTGACCGTGACTAGGGCCGATCCTGCCGGGGTCCCGGCGGCCCCGCCGGGAACGGGGGTTGCGATCGTCCTCAACTGTGGCCCTGCGGGCGCCACCTTCGACCCGCCGGCCGTCCTCACCTACACCCTCTCCGGGGAAGAGTGGGCGAAGATCGGCAGTGCCACACCGAAGGTGATCTGGTACAACCCGGAGACCGGGAAGTGGCAGGAGATTGCCGCAACCGTGGACCCCGCCACGCGGACGATCACCGCAGAGGTCGGGCACTTCAGCATCTATGCCCTGGCCTGGACCGTCCCCGGGACGGCGGAAGCACAGCAGACCACCTCCCCCGGCGGGACGACGCCGGCCGGCGATGAGCTGCCCTGGCCGTTCATCGGCATCGGGGCGGTACTCCTGGCCGGCGCCATGATCGGAGGTCTTGTGTATCTTGGGAAGAAGAACTGACGCCCCTCTTTTCCCGGTCGTGCGGTCCCGGTCGCTCCGGGACGCCGCGACCGGGCGGATCCCCCCCGGGCAGGGATCTCCGCACGAACGTAGGACTACCAAAAACCCAGAGATGATTTAAAAAACGAGTTGAATCGCATGAAACAATCAAGACTGGTAATTATCACTCTCGTGGTGCTGCTGCTGGCCGCCGCCGTGCTCTCGGCGCCGGTAATGGCGGCTGCGGGGACCACCGAGGTACGTATCGCAAAGTATGCAAACGACCGATCGACCGTCCTGAACGAGACGACCGTCGACTACCACTGGCTGGAGGCAAACCTCCCGGTCCAGGGCGACGGTGTGACCCGGTACTATCACCAGGGTCCGGTCTTCGAAGGGGATTGGGAGAAGACCCACCCCGATAAACCCTACGACGGCTGGAACCCGGGCGAGGACGTCCAGAAAAGCATGCTGGTCAAGGCCGACCTGGGGGCGGTGATGGGGACCGACATCAAAGACCTCTGCAACCACATCGGCGGCGCCGAAGAGGGCGACGATATCACCATCTGCAGCAGCGACGGGTGGCGGAAGGCCTTCCCCTACTCGATCGTCTACAAACCCGACCCGCGCCAGGGCCCGGCGGTCCTCTGTTGGTACAGCGGCAGCGGCTCCGGCCCCGACGCGCAGGAGGCGCAGGGCCAGGGCTACCCGGATACCGGGTATGTCGTCGGGATGCGCATGATCTTCTTCGCCGACAACACCACGAACCCCTGGGGCTGGCACATCTTCGGGAACAACGACATGAAGGAGTGCTGGGATGAGGAGTACTGGTGCAAAGGCGGGGACTACTGGTCCGCCGCCGGCACCTCAGGCAAGTGGGTCAGCCAGGTCCGGATCTACAGCCAGGAGGACCCCGAACCCCCGGTTGCAAACTTCACCGCGAACGTGACGAGCGGCACGGTGCCGTTTGCCGTCACGTTCACCGACACCTCCATGCCCATCGCGACCGCGTGGGAATGGGACTTCGGTGACGGCGCTACGTCGACCGAGCAGAACCCCGTCCACGTCTACACCGTCCCCGGCACCTACACCGTCACCCTCAACGCGACGAACAAGGCCGGGAGCGACACAAAGGAGATGAGCGGGATTGAGGCGGCCGCGTCCGGAGGAGGCGGCGGCGACGACGCCACCCAACTCCGCATCGTGAAGTACGCAAACGACGGAATAACCATCCTGAACCAAAAGACGGTCGACCGCAGCTGGCTGGAGGCAAACCTCCCCATCCGGGGCGACGGTGTCACCCGCTACTATCACCAGGGCCCGATCACCGAAGCGGCCTGGAAGGAGAAGTATCCGTATAAGCAGTACAACCCCTGGAACCCCGAAGAGACCGTCAACTTCATCGATATCGGTGCGGTCAGGGGCACGGATCTTGCCGACATCTGCGATTACGTCGGCGGCGCGAGCGCAGGTGACACCGTCACCGTCAACACCTCCGGCGGCGCCGTGAGCATCTACCCGTATGCAACGATTTATAACCCCAACCCCCGGCAGGGTACGGCAGTCCTCCGCTGGTACGACGGTGACGCGGCAGACTACACATCCAGCCTGCGCCTTGTCTTCTTCGCCGACAACTCCACGAATCCCGGCAGTTGGCATGTCTTCGGCAACACCGACATGAAGGTCTGCTGGGGAGAAGCAAACGCTGTCTACAATGGCACCCTCCCTTCGAGCGCCGACGCCGCGCCCGACCGGGTCGTCGAGGTGCGGATCGACGGTAGCGATCCCTCCGCGCCCCCGGTCGTATCCTTCAGTGCCAACGTGACATCGGGCTCGCCCCCGCTCACTGTCCAGTTCACCGACACCTCGTCGGGGTCCCCCGACACCTGGGCGTGGGACTTCGGTGACGGTGCTACCTCGACCGAGAAAAACCCAGTCCACACCTATACAGAACCCGCGACCTACCCCGGGAAGTATACTGTCACCCTCACCGCCACGAACGCCATCGGCACCAACAGCACGACCGAGGCCGACTGCATCACGCTGAATGCTAAGGTGGCAGACTTCACCGCAAACACGACCGGCGGGCTGCCGCCGCTTGCCATCCAGTTCACCGACACCTCAGGCGGCAACCCGACTGCATGGGCGTGGGACTTCGGCGACGGCAACACCTCGACCGAGCAGAACCCGGTCCACATCTACACCCGCGTCGGCACCTACCCGGTCACCCTCACCGTCACCGGCCCCTTCG
>JALNXI010000289.1 GCA_023230425.1 Methanoculleus sp.
CATCGAGGGCCGTGCGGGCGTTCTCCGCATCCATCTCAATCCGGCGCATCAGGTTCTCGATGCCCCGGACGGGAGGGATCGCTTCGAAACGTTTTGGCGTCGTGTGGGAGACGCTGACCAGTTCTTTCTGGACGAGCCGGTCCAGGACCGGGTAGACGGACGCGCGCGGCACCCCGGAAGTCTCGTGGACCTCCGTCGCGGTCGCACCCGTCATTCTGATGAGTCCTATATACACGAGGGCTTCGTACTTCGTAAGTCCCAATGATTTAAGAGATTCGAGGAGGTCGTTTGGTATATCCCGGAGAGCCTTCATCCATCATGTATATATACGGTCCAGCAATAAATGTTGTTGTTAAAATAACAACAAGGTGAAAAGATGCGTTGGCAGCACTTACCGGTACTGATGCTCCTGCTGGCACTCCTGGCTGTTCCGGGGTCGGCGGCAGGGGCCAAGTACCTCTACGGAAACCCCGAATTGTCAGCAGCGATCGCCGGTACCAACGAATTTGCACCCGGTGCCGACACCAGCCTGACCGTTATCATATCTAACAGCGGCCTGAATACCCACAAGATCGTCGGCTCGACGATCGTCACCCCCGACGACCTGCCGAACACCGCGAAACTGGCTACGGTGGCGCTCAAGAGTAACGACGCACCGCTCACCGTCAAGACGGACCCCCAGTTCCTGAGTGACATTATGGGCGGCGCATCCCGGACTGCCACGTTCAACGTGAAGGTGGCCGATTCCGCGACACCGGGCACCTACACCCTGCCGCTTGAGGTGACCTACACCTACCTGCAGGAGGCGGAAGATTACGGCGACACCCTCCGCTACAACTACCAGAAGAAGTCCGAGACCCTGCCGCTGACCGTCCGGGTTACACCCGATCTCCGCGTCGAGATCCTGAACGTACGGTCCGAATCGCTGAACGTCGGCACGGAAGGCTATGTTTACCTGACCCTGAAGAACATCGGGCACGACACGGCAAATAAGGCCATCGCCAAGGTTGTCAGGAATGGCGCGAGCCCGCTCATCCCCACCGACGGCAACGCCTACATCGGGACGTTTGAGCCGGGAGAGATGGTGGATGTAAAGTTCAAGGTCGCGGTTGCCGACAGCGCCGAGCCTCAGTCATACCCGCTGGATGTCGTGGTTGCCTACGAGGACTACGAGGAGAAGACGGTAACCTCCAGGGCGGCGACGATCGGCCTCCCGGTCGGCGGCAAGATCGCCTTTGAGGCAGTCTCGCCGACGGTGACGCTCCACCCCGGCGATAAGAGCATCCTTGAAGTTGTCTACAAGAACACAGGAGCAGCGAAGGTCTACAACGCCCAGGCCCGGATCAGCGCCGTCGACCCCTTCACCAGCAGCGACGACACAGCCTACCTCGGCGACCTTGCCCCTGGCGAGACCGCAACGGCACGGTTCGAGGTGAGTATCGATGCTGACGGCACCGAGAAGGAGTACGGGATCGATTCCGAGATCCGTTACCGCGATGACCTCGACAACAGCAAGATCTCGGATACCATGAAGGTGCGGGTCGCACTCGAGAAGAAACAGGGCGCTCTCTTCACCAATCCGGTCTTCCTCGTTGCCATTGTGGCCGTTGTCATCGGAGCAGGGTATTATATATTCGTGTACCGTAAGAAAAGGTGATGAACGGGTACTGGGACGGGCCTGAACCGGAGCCGCAGGTAAGAACGATCAAAGAGATGCGGGAGGTTCTTGCAAATCCCGGCTGCACCTCCGATCAGCCCCTCTATTTTATGTACCGGGACCTGGCCAGGAGCGAGAGCGACCGGGAGTGGCTCCGGCAACAGCACGTCCGCTACGACATCACCGTTATTCCCTCCCGGACCCTCTGTGGGGAGTACGTCAAGACAAAGGGACATTACCACACCGCGAACCCCGCCGGGATGCTCTACCCGGAGATCTATGAGGTGCTTTCGGGGACAGGGCACTACCTCCTCCAGACAGGAGACGCCGACGACGTGGCGATGATCGAGGGCTCCGCGGGCGACAAGATCCTGATCCCGCCGGGGTACGGCCACGTGACCATCAACCCTGCGGCGGATGACCTCGTGATGGCAAACCTCGTCTCGACGGAGTTCTCCAGTAACTACGGACCCTACATAGACCGGCAGGGCGCCGCCTACTACGAGATGGAAGGGGGAGCGCTCGTGAAGAATCCGCATTATCCTGATGCCCCGCCGGTGCGTTACTGCGACCCGGTGGAGGTCCCGGAACTCGGCATCGAGAAAGGTGTCGGACTCTACGATCTGATTGGACACCCCAGATCCGTCGCCTTCCTCAACCGCCCCGAACAGTTCATGGAGATCTTCGCCGGCGTGACCGGCGGGTGCCTGCTGATGCGGTAGGGGGACGGAGGACCCCGACTTCAGTCGGGGATAGTTGACGTTCCCTTCCGCACCTCATCAAGGACCTGGCAGACCCGACACGTCTTCCCGCACGGCTCCCCGCACCGCTCGCAGACCCGGAGCCCATCGGTCGCGGGCTTCTCCGGGTTCCGGAGGGTCTCGCCGAGGTTGACGAGCGAGTACTTCGTCGCCGGGTGGCGGTAGGTGTAGCCGTCGAGGATGCCCCGAACGTCCCCCCGCAGGGCGTCGGCCGCGTAGGGGCAGCCCGCAAGGTCGAACCCCTCGACGTGGAGGAAGGCGTAGAGCGCCACCTCGCGCTCCGGGATGTACATAAACGGCTTGATCCGGGGGACCAGCCCCGCAACCTCCCGCACCGGGCGGGTGAGCCGGTCCGGGTCGCCCCGGAGGACGTTCATCAGCACCGACTGGGCCTCGTCATCCAGGTTGAACCCGTAGGCGAACTTCGTGACGCCCTCCTCGCGGGCGACCCGGTTCATCAGCGCCCGCCGGAGCACGCCACAGTAGGAGCAGGAGAGTCGGGTTCCCTTCCGCACCACGATCTCATCAAGTGTGATCCCGTACTCCTCACGGAACGAGGCCGTCACCCAGGGGATGCCTACTCTGTCTGCGATCGCCCGGGCCTGGCCCGGGTCACGGTAGCCGCCGATCCCCTCGTCCACCGTTATCGCCATCAGCCGGACGTCACGGCGTTCGTGGAGGAGCCGGTGAAGGAAGAAGAGGACGGCACTTGAATCCTTGCCCCCCGAGAGCGCCACCGCCACCGTATCCCCCGACTCGATCCAGCGATGCTCCCGGATCGCCCGCTTCGCTTTCGCCTCAAAATCCCGGTTGAAGTGCTGCTCGCAGAGGTGCAGCCCCGAGTATCGCTGGTAGATGACCGCGTCGCGGCGGCACTTGCTGCACTGCATACGCTCTCGATCATTCTTTTATCACCGTGGCACATAAATGGT
>JALNXI010000290.1 GCA_023230425.1 Methanoculleus sp.
GGGAATTCCCCCGCACGAGCGTCACCATCCGGGTGCAGCCCTGCACCGGCGAGGACTGTTCCGCCTGCGGGGTCTTCACCACCTGCCCGGAGTGCGACCACCTGACGCTCCACGATAGGTTAGAAGAGCGGCAATAAGAGGTTGGGGGTTCCTACCCCCAGGAAAAGAGGCCCCGGTCCCGCATCTCCTCTTCTGCGCGTGCCGAGAGCCGGTCCTGCTCCTGCTCTATCGTCCGGACCTGCTCCCGGAGCATCGTCCGGGTCCCGTCGTCGCAGGTGCAGTTCCCGATTGACTGCCGAAGTTCAGTGACCCGTTCCCGGTTCCGCTGCGCCTCTTCTGCGATCAGGCGTGCGGCGTCCTCGTCGCCCCCGAAGAAGAACCGCACGAGGCCGTGCCGGGCCTGGATCTGCTCCTCGGCCTGGACCGTTTTCTGGACCGAGTTGTCGAACTCCCGGGCGATGATGGAGACGTCCCGGCCAATGCCGCCGGTCCGGTTTTCTGCGGCGATCAGGGCGTGGACGGCGAGCCGGACCCGGTTCTGGTCACGGTGAGCCCTGTCCACCTTGGTCTCATTCTCCGCAATCTCTGGAGTCTCATTCTCTGTGATCTTAGGGGCCCTGTTCTCCTCCATCTTCACCCGGTGTTCTCCCCCCGGTGTCGTATTCATCTCATCGTTCCCGATCAACTCTCCCCTGGGGTCGCCGTGGCCCCCGGGAGCGGCGGCCGCGAACCCCGGGAGGACGAGGAAGACGATCATGACTGCTGCGATGATGCGTTTCATTGTGCTCTTCGCCTCTGTAATACCAGAAGATCCGGGGATGATCCTTAATACAATAATTGAACCGCCTGGTTCAACGGTGCCTCAAAGCAGCACCGTGAGGATGAGGCAGGTCACGACCGGTATGACGAGGTTGTCGTCCACGGGGCTCACCAGTTCAGCGATGGCCGTGACCGCGACCGTCACGAGGGCAGCGAGCGGCGGGATGAGGAGACAGAGGGCAGCTGCCGTCACCGCGACCCCGGCGAGCGTCCCTTCGAGGGACTTGTGGTTGTAGATCCGGGTCCTCCCGAACCGGACGCCGGCGAGGGTGGTGACGCTGTCGAGGAGCGAGAGCACCACAAGCCCGATGAAGGCGATCTCTTTTGGGAAGAAGACGAGGCAGAAAAGGGCTCCGAGCGCGAAGAAGAGCGCCCCCCGGCCGGGTGCGGCGTCCCGCCGCTCGAGGTTTGCGATGACCGCCGAGACGACCGGGATGGTGTAGCCCCGGGAGATGGCGTCGGAGAGGATGAAACCCACAAAGAGAGCGAGCATGAGGGCGGAGAGGGAGAGGTCGCGGTCGAAGAGAAGGATAAACGCCGCGATCCCGAGGCCGAAGAGGAGGTGGACGACCTGCCGGAGCGACTCGTTCATTGCACCTGAGGTTGGTGCCAAACCGGTTAAACCCTCTGCAGGCGGAGCCAGGGAAGAGCGGATGCGGATCACGCCGGTTAAGTAGCCCGGGAACCCACGTTTTCCCCGAGAGTTGATAGATGGAGCCTTCAACCTACACCGGCGAGAACGCCGCCGAGTCCAGGGATATGGATGCCGTCGCACGATTCTATGTCAAATGCGTGCTCTGGCTCGGGGTACACGACCCGACCTTTGTGGACGCTTACTTCGGTCCGTCGGTGGTGCGTGAGGAGGCGCTCACGGTCACGGTCCCGCCGGATCGTATCGCCGGGTACGCCACCGACCTCATCGCCACCCTGGACCGAATCGACCTCGACCGGCTGGAGAGCGCCGGGCGCACACGCCACGCCTACCTCCGGGGCATGGTCCGGGCGCTCGAGGCCCGCGCCGGTATCTTCTCGGGGATGAGCCTCACCTTCGACGCTGAGGCGGAGGCGCTCTTCGGGGTTTCGGCGCCGGATGATGACCCGGCCTGGTACGAGGAACTGCACGCGGCGCTCGATGCCAACCTCCCGGGGAGCGGCGATCTTCCCGGGCGCTACCGGGCGTTTATGGAATCGTTCGCCGTGCCATCCGACCGGCTGAAGCGGGTCTTTGCGGCCGCATTTGCCGAGAGTCGCCGCCGGATCGCGGAGCACCTGCTGCTCCCGGCGGGAGAGGGGATCGAGGTCGGGTATATCACGGGAGAGCCGTGGGAGGTCTGCAACCGCTACCTTGGGAGTGGGGCGAGCCACATCGAGGTGAGCACCGACCGGCCGGTTACCATCGACCGGGCCCTCCTCTACGCCTGCCACGAGGGCTACCCCGGCCACCACACGATGTGGGCGATCCGGGAGGCGGCTCTGGTCCGGGGCCGGGGCTGGATCGAGCACTCGGTCGTCCCGCTCGCGTCGCCGCTCGCGACGGTCGGGGAAGGTGCCGCCCGCCTCGGCGTCGAGGTCGCCTTCCCCCGGCCTGACCGGGTGCGGTTCGCAGAAGAGGTTCTCTTCCCGTTGGCCGGACTCGATCCCGCGGGGGCCGCTCTCCTTGATACCATCAGCACCACGGCCACGGACCTGCTCTTCTCGGGGAACACCCGGGTGGCGCGGGAGTACATCAACGGTGCGATATCCCGGGAGGACGCATACGCCCGTCTCCGGGACATCCTGCTCCTCGCTCCGGAGACGGCGGAGACCCACCTCCGGTTCATCGAGGAGTTCCGGGCCTACCCGGTGGCCTTAAGCGAAGGATACCGCCTCGTCCGGGACTACGTCGGGGCCGACGGAGGGGGCCCGGCGCAGCTGTGGGAACGCTTCGCCCGGATTCTCACGGAGCCCGTGCTGCCTGGCGACCTCATCGTGAGCGGCACTTCCGGATGAATGTCCGGGCCTCTTCGTCGGTGATCGCGTAGGTTGCCTGGGCCTCGAGCGCGACTACCCGGAGGACCACCGCGACGTCGTCGAGGCGGCGCTTGTGGTCCCCGCGGACGTGCTTTCTCACCTCACGGAGAGTTTCGAGCGCGGTCCCGACGTTTGCAATCGTGCATAATGCACTCTCCCGGGTGCCGCTCTCGACGGCGGGGAGGGTGCGGGGCGGCGGCCGGGTGTCAGGAACAGGAGCCATTGGTACCTATCCTCACGCTGCATAAACTTGAATCTGCTGGAACCCTTCCTGCCAACGTATTTATCCGGAAACCCCAAACCTGAACTGAGTATCTCCCACCCGGGAGTTCGACCCATGACTGCGGACCATACAACCAATACCCCCGAGTCGGATTGGTGGAGATCCATCCTTCAAAACCCCTACCTCACCGGCCTGATAAAGTTCGTCCTCCCGCTTGCCGTCATTCCGGCTGTCTTTGCGGCGCTCTACCTGACCGAGCCCTACCAGCAGTTTCTCATTCTCTCCGGGCTGATCGT
>JALNXI010000291.1 GCA_023230425.1 Methanoculleus sp.
TAGACACCGGCCAGACGTTCGAGATCACCGAAGAGGATATCCTGCAGGGACGCACCATCAACTGAACGAGGATGCGCTCTTCGGTCATTTACGGTGACATCTTCACCAGGCACGACATGGAGGCCCACCCCGAGTCGGGCTCCCGGTTGCGGGTAGCCCTCTCGGGAGTTCCCGACAACGTGCGATGGCGTGCCCCGGTCCTGGCCACCGAAGATGACCGGGAGCAGGTCCACGATCCCCGCTACATCCGGTGGGTGCAACAGATGGCAACGGGAACCTGTTTTTTAGACACAAACACCTACGTCACCTGCCACTCTTTCGACGTGGCATCCTACGCCGCCGGGTCGACCTACGCCGCGGTGGAGCGCACACTCGACGGCGAGCGCCTCTTCGCTCTGGTCCGCCCGCCGGCATAGAGGAGCACAGCTGGAAGAAGAAGGCGGAAGCGTTTGAGAAGGTCTTTGCATGACTGACGTGAAAATCCCGAGACTCACCCTGTTTTCCAGCACCGCGGATACGCCAATATTATTAATGGTTCGAAGGGAAACAGATTCCTAACAAGGAGGGTCCGATGGCTCACGTGGATCTGAATAAGTACCGACCGTATATTATCATTGGCATTATCGTTCTGTTCACCCTGCTCCCGCTCTGGACGCGGGGGTATATTCCGGCGTCTGATATGGTGACCCCCGATGGGGTCAACCTCCTCGGCAACGACCCCTGGTATAGTGTCCGCCAGGTCGAGCAGACCGTCGCGAACTTCCCCGGTTACGCCTGGTTCGACGCCATGACGCTCTACCCGAGCGGCGACGTCGTCTACTGGGGACCGCTCTTCGTCCAGATCATATCGGCGCTCTGTGTGCTTGTCGGCGCAACGACGCGCCCCGAGATCATGGTGGTGGCGTCCTGGGTCCCGCCGCTGATGGGCGCGGCGATGGTGCCGGTCACCTACCTGCTCGCGAGAAAGATCACGGACTGGAAGACCGGCCTCATCGCGGCAGGCCTCATCGCGGTCATCTCCGGGAGCTTCGCCCACCGCTCCCTCTTCGCCTTCGTCGACCACCACATCGCAGAGACCCTCTTCTCGACGATCTTCGTCCTCGCCTACGTCACGGCGCTGCTCACGACACGCGACAGCCCGCTCTCGCGGAAGAACCTTGAGACCCTGAAGATGCCGGTGATAACGGCGGCGCTCGCCGGCGTCGCCTACCTCCTCGGTTTCTTCAACATGCCGACGATGATCCTCCTCGCGCTCATCGTGGCGGGGTTCACCCTGGTCCAGTTTCTCCTGGACTTCTTCCAGGACCGGCCGAGCGACTACCTGGTCCTCGTGAACGCCGTGACGTTTGGCGTGGTGATCGTCGGGATAACAGCGTTCGGCTTCCCGCACCCCGGCCTCGACCTCTCCCGCTACACCGTCGGGCACGTCGTCGCCTACGCCGGCCTCATCGCCGGGACGCTCGCGCTCTACGGGCTCTCGGTCTACCTGAAAGGGCGCCCAAAGTATTACTTCCCCGCCGCCCTTGCAGGCCTCGCTGCCGTCGCCGTCGCGGTGCTCTTTGTCGCCCTGCCGGACATCTACAACCTCCTGATATCGAGCCTCTTCGCCTTCTTCGGCGAGGCGCCGGTCACCACGACCGTCCAGGAGGCACGGGCCTGGTCGTACAACGATGCCTGGCGAACGTTCCACTGGGGCCTCGTGCTCGCGGCAGGCGGGGTTGCCGCCCTGCTCTGGCAGAACCGTGATAGGGTGAACCCGGCCCACATCTTCGTCCTTATCTGGACGGGAGTCATCCTGGCATCGACCGCCGCACATGTCCGCTACGAATACTATCTTGCGGCAAACATCGCCCTGCTCGCCGCGGTCTTTGCCGGGGCGGTCCTCGACGCGACCTGGAAGGACGTCGCGCGCCTCTTCCGGGCGGGAAGCGGCGGGGCATCCTCCGGCCCCGGAGACGGCGGGAAGCGGGAAGAGCCGCCACGGAAGGGAAAGAAGGGGGCAAGAGCCCCGGATACCCGGAAACCGAAAGTCTCGTCGAGAGACCAGCCGGACTACATCAAGGTAGGAGCCTTCGTTGCGGTCGTCGTCGTCACGCTCATCTTCGCCGGAACCTCACTCCAGACCAACCTCGCCTATGCCGCCGGTGCGAAGTACAGCGGCATCGACTCGCAGTGGATGGAGGCCCTCGAGTGGATGGGCACGAATACGCCCGACCCCGGGGTCGACTTCCACGCCATCTACGACAAGGACACCTTCACCTACCCTGAGGGGTCCTACGGCGTCATGTCCTGGTGGGACTACGGCCACTGGATTACCTTTGTCTCAAAGCGGATCCCGAACAACAACCCCTTCCAGCACGGGGTTGCCGGGCCGAACGGCTCCGCGACCTACTTCGTCTCGACCTCCGAGGAGAAGGCAAACCGGATCCTCGACAACATCGGCACCCGCTATGTCGTCACCGATTTCCAACTCGATACCGGGAAGTTCCACGCGCCGGCGACGTGGGCCGATCCGGATGTCGGGAGAGCCCGGTTTGAGCCGGAATTCTTTATGCCCGTGAGCGTGGGCTCGACGAGTTACCAGGCGGTACCGTTCTACAACCAGCAGTACTACCTGACGATGGTCTCCCGTCTCCATAACTTCGACGGGTCCATGACCGACCCGGCGTCGCAGGTGATCTACGCCGAGTACCGTGACGCGGGCACGGCGAACGCCTCTCTCCCGGTCATCACGCGCACCGAGCAGATGAACGCCACGGCCGCCGCGGCGGCGGTGGAGGCCTACAACAAGAGCGCGCCGGCCGGGTCTCACGCGACGCTCCTGAACATGTACTACCAGTACCGGGGAGACTCGCTCCTCCATCCGGTCGAGCGGGTGCCGGCGCTCCAGCACTACCGGCTCGTCCATGAGACACCCAAGAACATCTTCAATGTCGGCTTGAGTGGGCCTGACCTAAAATCCGTCAAGATATTCGAGTACGTCCCGGGGGCCCGCATCAAGGGCGACGGGATCATCGAGGTGCCGGTCACGACGAACACCGGCCGGGCGTTCATCTACCGGCAGGAGAGCGTGAACGGTACATTCACTGTCCCGTATGCGACGTCCGGATGGTCGGGCGAAGTGAAGACGACGGGACCATACCGGATCGCAGGTACCGACCGGACGTTCGACGTAACCGATGGGGATATCCTGCAGGGACGCACAATCAACTGAACGAGAATGCGGTCTTCAGTCATCTACGGTGACATCTTTACCAGGCACGATATGGAGGCTCACCCCGAGTCGGGCTCCCGGTTACGGGGGGCCCTCTCCGGGGTCCCCAATAACATAAGGTGGCATCCC
>JALNXI010000292.1 GCA_023230425.1 Methanoculleus sp.
AGAGGGTACCCAAAAACCCTCTCCATAGCCCCCACCCCGCCCGGCTCACGGCGCAGACTCACGCACGGGAACGACGATCTGACGTATACAAGATAGAGAAATCTGAACTCGGGGCCGTTGCCCGGGCCTCTCCCCCCGGGGGCCCGCCCCCCTCCCGGCAGAAGAGTTCTGGAATAATCTCGGCGGTATGCGATCAGGTCAACCGGTCCCTCCCCGGGGCAGGAGATGGTACCAGAGTGAGAGCTCAGTTGGAGAAAAAAGGGCTCAATAGTGCTCAGATCCGGACCAGAACCCTCAGAAGCGAGGAGAGCGCCCGGGACAGGGGGGATATCCATGGGGGTCTCCCCGAGGAAAACAGCGGAGAACCCCCGTCACCCGAACCGGACGCAGCCCTCCGGCACCGCAATCTCGAACCGCGCCCCCTTCCCGGGCTCGCCGGTCTCCCGGATGGTGAGCCCGGTGATCGAGAGGATCTCCTGAACAAGAAAGAGTCCGAGCCCCGTGTGGCTCCCGAAACCCCGCTCGAATATCCGCTCCTTATGCTCGATGGGGACGCCCACGCCGTTGTCCTCCCAGACGATCCGCGTCCCGCCGCCGTCCGGCACGGCCGTGACCCGGATCTCCGTCACGGTCTTGCCGTGCCGCATGGCGTTCTCCAGGAGGTTGTAGAAGACCGACGAGAGGAGCGGATCGGCGTAAACGGAGACCCCGCCGAGATCGGTGGCAACCCGGACCCCGGCCGGCCGGAGCGCTCTTGCCGCCGCCGTGACCAGGGGTTCGATGATGAACCATCGGGGGGAGTGGACGCCGAGGTCCTGGTAATCCCGGGTGAACTCGATCTGCGACCGTATGATCTCAGCGGCGGCCCGCTGCTTATCGAGGGCGGCGGCGACGACCGGGTCGAGCGGCCGGTCCTGGAGGAGGGCGATATGCCCGAGCACCACCGTGACCTGGTTTAAGATGTCGTGCCGCACGATACTGTTCATCAGGCTGAGTTTCTTGTTGGCCTCGATGAGCGCCGCCTCGGCCTGTTTCCAGGCATCGATGTCGTGGACTGCGTAATCAACCGCGACCAGACGCCCGTCGTCGGCGTAGACCGGGATCGGGCAGACCTCAACCCAGTTGTAGCACCCGTCTTTCCGGAGCGCCCTGAAGGCGTACAGCCGGTCGGCTCCCGGCTCCCGCATAAGGGCAAGGAACGTCTCCCGGTCGTCGGGATGGACCGACCGTTTGACGAGGCCGGGGTCGCTCCTGCATTCTTCGCGCGTATACCCGGTCAGGCGCTCCCAGGAGGGGCTGACGTACTCGATAGCCGGCGGCTGTCTGGTTGCACGGATGTAGCAGTCGTGCGACCGTTCGACGAGCGTCCGGAACCGCTCCTCGCTCTCCCGGAGTTGCTCGTGGGCACGGAGCCGGACAAGGAGATCGGCGAGCAGGTTGCCGACGACCGTGAGCAGCGCGACATCATTCCCCGACCAGGACCGCTCCTTCGCGACGGTCTCAAACCCCAAAAATCCCAGGACCTTGCCAGCGGTCGCGACCGGCACCAGGATAACCGACCTGACCCCATACTCCCGGAGGAACTCGCGCTCCGCCACCGCCTCTGCCGGGAGATCGGCCACATCGGGAACGCAGATCGTCCTGCCGGCCGCGATCTGCGCCATTCCCCAGGAGAGCGAGGCGATCGGAACCTCCTGCCGGCGCGCGATCTGCGACTCGATCCCCTCCGCGCACCACTCGTGGGTGTTCTCTGCACGGGTGCGGTCGCTGCTGAGCCGGAAGATGCAACTCCGGTCGACATCCAGGAACGACCCGAGCGCCCGGATCGTCTCGTCCAGAGCGTCGTCCAGAACCGCCGGGTCCAGGGCGACGAACCGTGCGGAGATCGAACTCACCATCCGCTCGAGATCTACCCGGTGTCGGATCTGCGCATCAGCCTGTTTCTGCGCGGTGATGTCCCGGAGCGACTCGATGGCGCCGGAAATCCTGCCCCGTGCATCGTAGAGGGCAGATGCCTTCCCCCAGAGGTAGGTCCCCTCCCCGCCGCCGGGTGAAGGGATATGGATCTCCCGGACGGTACCGTCCCCGTCCGGCCGCCCGCCCCGGGAGAGAAGGGTCTCCGCGAGCAGCGGGTAACGTAACCCGGATGTCAGTTTGGAGATTATCCCGGCCCCTGAACCAATGATCCGGCTCTTCGGGACCCCGGTCACCGACTCGATTGCCCGGTTCCAGATGACAACCGTCCCCGCGCGGTCGAGCACAAACATCGGGTCGGGAAGGAAATCGATGATGCCCCGGAGGGTTGCCTGGTAATCCTCCATCTCGCGGCACTGCGCCGCGAGCGACTCCTGGCTCGCCTTCGCCTCCTCAAACGCCGCGGCCATCTGCTCGTGTGCCGCGCTCAACTCCTCCTCGAACCGCTTCTGGTCGGATACGTCGATCATCGATGCAACGGTGCGATCGGTTCCCGGGATAGTCCCGACCGTCATGTGTATATCCTTCTCTCTGCCCTCCCGGTCAACCATCCGGAACTCGTAGATCTCCGGTGCGGCGCCGGGATCCAGCCGCCGTTGCCGGTGATAGCCGGAAAGACGCTCCAGGTCCTCCGCAACGACGAACGCCGTCCAGGGCATCTTCCCTTCCACCTCCTCCCGGGGGTAGCCGGTAAGACGCGCAAATTCGCTGTTTGCGAGGGCAACCGTCATATCGCTCTCGATGATGACGGTGGCGGAGCCGGTGTATTCGAAGATGCTCCGGTACATATCCCTGGACCGTTGCGCCTCCACCTCGGCCTGCCCCCGCCTGACCTCCTGGAGGATCACGTTCCGGAGCTCGGCAAACCGGGCGGAGGGGTCGCCGCCTTTCTGGAGGTAGAAGTCCGCGCCGTTGTTGATCGCCTCGATGACGACCTCCTCGCGGCCGCGCCCGGAGAATATGATGAACGGTATCCCTATGCCCCTGTTGCGGACCTCTTTTAAGAGGGCAATGCCGTCCATCTCCGGCATATCGTAGTCGGCAACGATGGCATCATACGGGGCCGTGGCGAGCATACCAAGCCCCTGCAGGGGCGACGGCGTCACCTCAACCTGGAGATCTCCGGATCGCTCCAGGTAGATCCGGGTTAGTTCAAGAAGGGCCGGCTCATCGTCGACCACGAGAACACGGAACGTATGCCCACCACCTGACTGAAAGGTGGTCGACATGCTTCAATAAACATTGTGATCGTGATTTTTACCGGGCAGATTTGTGAATAGAGCAGATTGCCTGTTTATCAAGAGGAACATGCCCGTCATTGCCGCCGCCGGGAGGCGCGGCCCGGCAAAAACCATTACAACCTCGG
>JALNXI010000293.1 GCA_023230425.1 Methanoculleus sp.
GCCGGCCCCGGCGCTCATCGTCGAGAGCCGCCGCTCTCGCACCTTGCGGTGCTCGAACTCCTGCCCTTCGGCCAGTCGTTCCTCCCCGGCCTTCTCCGCCCGCCAGCCCTCCAGCGCCCGGATCCGGGCCTCAAACTCCGTTCCCAGGGAACGTCGTTCCTGACGGTGCTCCCGCTCCGGTTCTCGCACCTTCGGTGCTCAAGCTCCTGCCGGGACGGCAGTCGCACTCACGAACCATCGCGTCCTGCGCCTCCATTCTCTGCAGCGCCTGGCAGATCCACTTCACGTCCCGGTTCGTCTCGTAAACGAGCTCCCGGGTGGTCTTTTCCTCGGTCATCCTGGTAACCCTCCCGGAGGACTATGGGCACTCGGACCCAAAAAGCCTGACCGTAAAGGATATACGCAGGAATCCAGGCCAAATCTGTGCCCCGGGATAAAGTCAGGCTAATATTACCGTAACGCATATCCTATGATTGTCTGTCATATTCCCGGGAAGCCTGGCAGGCAGGAACTACCAACCATGGCAGACTTCGTGCAGAAGACCGTGAACAAAACGGCGGTCCGGGACCTTGCCGTCCCGATCGCCACCGTAACGTCGTTTAACAACCTCATCCAGGCCGTCATCGACGACAACCCCTTCGGGTGCGTCGGGTATACCGGCTCCGATGGCGTCCCCGTCGATCCGGTCGTCCGGAACCGCGAGCACTACACCGCGAAGGTGAACTTCCTCGACGGCGAGGGCAAGCGGGTGGGGAACGTCTCGCTCCAGTCCCCGACGATCGCCGCCTTCGAGGCGAACGCCGCGGAGGTGCTCGCGAACGCGGCTCTTGCGACCGCGATGGGTGCAACCGATGCCCTCCGCAACGGCCCCGGAGAGACCTACTACTGCCAGCTCAAGTGCCACGACCCGTCGGGTGATGACTACTACGTCACCTTCACCCGGACGACCGTCCGGCTCTCGTCCTACCAGGACGATGCCATCCGGACTGCGGTCGAGACCTGGGCCGACGCCGTCGGCGCACTGGCGTGAGAGAGAGGTCTTTGACCTCTCTTTTCCCTTCCTAGAGCGTTTCTAATTTGAGTTCTCCCCGTTTATCGGCCGTCAGGCATCGTAAATTAATCCCGCCGTTTTGCTCTGATTTTGAAGTGACTGGATGAAATTTGAGATATCATAGGCTTATGAGTAGTCGAGATATCGCGAATAACACTCGCCCGCTCTAGCTCGGTCGCCTACGGCTGGCTCCTCGCGTCTTTACTGCATGCCACCAGTCAATGCAGTCATGGGAAGAGTATAAAGAGATATCAAGTGAGGCGAATGATGTTGAGTTAGGAGGAGACCCATGGGGAATGCACGTCTGAAATGGTCAATCTTTTACGCCGGACTAAAGGGTTCTAAGGTACAGATTAAGCGCTCGGCAGACAGGCGAGGTGAAGGTCTGATGATGCCAGAGACAATTGAGAGACGAATACTACCGAATTTGGACGAGTGGAAGATACAACTGCCTATTGCGATCGAGACGTACTATTCCGTCAAACCATCTGGCATAAATATTACAATGCGCCGTGGAAAACCGGCATTCACACCGGCAAGTCCAAAAGAAGATACAGTGGAGTTTTCATACTACGTTGACGAGGGCGGGATGATTTTTGAAATTGGCAAGGATATGAGGATCCAACTCCCATCTCAAGAAACTGCACCAGTCCAACTTGCCCAGTTGAAGGAAGCCATAGAAGCCTACGATGAGCTGATTGCCAGATACGGCAGGGATACTGATATGGCACTGCGGGAACTGGCTGCAACAGCTCTCTTCAAGAAAGGACTTGCCCAGGATCTACTCGCTAGGCTTAGTGGTGACACCAGCCCAGCGATGCGGAAAAAGATCGCAGATACTCTTTTCCGTGCGGGGGTTACTTTCGGTAATTTCAATCGACGGGAGGAGGCCATAGCCGTATACAACAAA
Organism: Methanoculleus sp.; assembly: GCA_023230425.1. Lineage (GTDB taxonomy): Archaea > Halobacteriota > Methanomicrobia > Methanomicrobiales > Methanoculleaceae > Methanoculleus. Next base: position 1,962 of record JALNXI010000293.1, read on the forward strand.
GTGATCACTGAGTTTGGCAGTGAGGCAGATCCAATAATGCGGCAGACAGTTGCAACCGCTCTTTTCTACAGAGGAATTGCTTCGTATAACCTCGCCCGATGGGAAGAAGCTGCAGAAACATTTGGCGAGGCGATCACTAGGCTGGGTGATGATATCTACCCGGCACTGCGGTGCACCGTCGCACTCGCTCTTCTCGATTGGGGGAATGCCCTAGATAAACTCAGTCGGCACGAGGAAGCCATAGCCAAATACAATGAGGCAGTCGCTAGATTTGACAGTGACACAGATCTGACACTGCGACAGACGGTCGCAAGTGCTCTTATCGAGTGTGGACATATCCAGAATAAACTCAACCGGCACGAGGAAGCCATAACTAAATACGATGATCTGATCACTAGGTTTGGTGGCGACACAGATCCAGGATTGCGACAGGCAGTCGCAAGCGCTCTTCTCGAGTGTGCATGTACCCTGAATATACTCAACCAATACGAGGAAGCCATAGCCAAATACAATGAGCTGATCACCAGGTTTGGTAGTGACCCTGTTCCGGGACTGCGACGGGCAGTCGCAAGCGCTCTTGTCTTTAAAGGAAATAATCTAATTGAACTAAGTAAATTAGGGTAAACAAAACGGACACTGTGTATTAAGGATCTATGAGGATTACAAAGGCGTAGCATCAGATGAACATTTAGGCTGAAAGATGTAGCAGCTCTCAACCACGAGCGAACCCGGCTCTACCAAGCATCCGAGCGGCGGTCACCAAGCAGCCGTCACGCTGCGAGGCCGTGCCGAGCAAGTGAGGGCGTCCGAGGTACGAAACACCGCAAAGCACCAGGGCGATGTTCTGCAGCGACCACCGGGAGCAAAGAATCTCGCCCGGCCGCTCCCGCCCTCGAAAAAGAAGAAGCCCCCTCCCCACCGCCCCCGGTGAGAAAGTCCGCCGCTTTTTGCGCATCTGCAGCCGCCCGAATCACGTCGGCTGCCGAACCGTCGCGGATATGCTTCAACCACCCGGCGATGTAGGCCGCCTGGTTCTCGAGCACCGGCATATCGGTGCCGGCCATGGCGCAGAGGAACGCTGCGCCCATCTCGGCGGTCAACTCCTCCCGGCTGTACCGCTCAGACCCGAACCGGATCGGTTCGGTGATCCCCGGCCGGTTCAGCCGGGAGGCGTGCCCGGTCCAGTGGGTCAACTCGTGGAAGAAGGCCGCATAGTAGGCCTCCACAGAGGCGAACCGGTCCGGTGCCGGCACCGTGATCCGGTCGCTGGCCGGGTAGTAGGCCGGCTCGCCCGGGCCGACCCGGGGCCGGTTGCGGGCGATGAGGTCCTCGCAGGTGGTGACCGGCCGGACCTCCCCGGCTTGCTCGACCTCGA
>JALNXI010000294.1 GCA_023230425.1 Methanoculleus sp.
GAGGAGGAGGGCTATTGCCGTACACCACCGGAGTCGTGTGGCTGATATCCCACCAAATTAGCCATATTTCACGGAATAAGACATTATCCGCTCGAATCCTCATGGCTAAAGTTAGCGTATATGGGGGGAGACCCCCTCCCCGTCAGCCCCTCCCCCTATGGGGATATCCAGCACGGTCCACTGTACGGGGCGAGTCCGGGAAGAACCGGATCTGGCATATTTGCAGATCCCCTGCATCCATCACCCGATCTTTACCTGTTCAGCACATTCCCGGGCATGGATTTCCCCCGGGGTTATCGCGCGGGCGGGCCGGGGGTTTGCGAATATCCCCTCCCCGGTCCACTTGCACGGGAACAGCCCCGGCAAAAACCAGGCCTGCACTGGTATCCCGCACCTACCACCCCGATTGTTATCACCGAAGCCCGAAGTACTGCCTTATAGCGCCTTATAGCGCCTTCCACCCCCTGTCACCCGCAAGGTTACATCCCCCCGCTCGGCCCCTCGATCCTCTCTGCGCTTGCGATCATCCGGTTGACAAACTGTCTCTGGACGCAGGTGATGAACGGCAGGGTGATCACCACGGCGTTACGCACTCCGTCCTCCCGGTAGACGATCATGCATACCCGGTCGTCGGCGATGAAGATGTACTCGAGCAGGAACGTCGAACCGTCCACCGAGAGCGGGCCGCAGTAGATCCTCTCGAATATGTTCTCCTGGAAGAAAGTGCAGAAAGGCTTCGGGACGTGGAGAGATGCGTTCCCGAGCGGCTTTCTGATTCCACGCTTCCCGTTCGGGAGGAGGACGCTCACCGGGTGATCCCGTGACGCATCGGCGATCAGCCGGGCGAACTCGCCGATCTGCCCGTAGTCCAGGCAGACGACAGCGAGGTCGCAGGTGACGCCCGCAGCAAGCGACTCCGCGTGGCGCCGGATACTCCACTCGCCCTGCACATACCAGATCGGCGAGTTCTTCGACCGGGCGTCGAGCGAGAGGGCATCGAGGCCCTGCACCGCCGCCGTCGCCGCGGCATCGACGGCGCTCGTTAAGTGGTGGATGACGACGGCTGGTTCGACCGGGATGTAGACGTGCGGGTTTCCCCGCCGGATGGTGATGAAACCCCGGGCGGCAAGCCCTTCGGCGATGTCGTAGACCCTCGGGCGGGGAACCTTGCTCGCCTCGTGGATATGGCGGGCGCTCCCCTCGCCGATCCCGACAAGGGCCGCGTAGACCCGGGCCTCGTACTCCGTCAGACCGAGCGTCATCAGGTTCCGGATAAGGTCGTCCATGTTGTTACTATGATAGTTACACGAGGATTAAACCTCTCCACGTCCCATCTTCTCTGAAGAACTCTGGTGACACCATGCGGCTCCACGCGTTCCTGGATCGTCTCCTGCGACTCATCGGCCGGGAAGGCCGCGGCCGGCCCGGAACCGGCCCGGGCGACGCCTGCTCCCTCATCATCGACCCCTTCGCTGGGGATGATGCGGAGGAGGAAGCCCGCGAAGGATCGGTACCGGTAGAAGCCATCAGGACGGCCTGCCGCCGGATGCAGGAGGCGACAACAAAGGGAGAACTCCTCCGTATCATCGCCGACGAAGTGGGAGCGTTCGACCTGCACGACCTTGAGGTGATGAACGCCCGGTTCGAACGGAAGGTCGAGAACCTCCCGGAGGACTACCGCGACCGCCTCCTTGCAAGCGTCAGGGAGGAGATCTTCGGGGCGCATCACCGGCTCCTCCTCCTCTCCCGGAACGGCAGCGGCCCCGGCATGGACGACCCCCCGGACCCGGCGCTCGGCGCCTACGCCGCCATGGTGGCGGCGGCCTGCACAGCAAAGGCGCGGGAGAAGGACCCAAAGTACCTCTACCTGAAGTATCTCCTCTCCGGGTTTACCATGTTTGTCCGGGGAGAGCCCGCCCACCCGGTCGGCACACCGTTCCCCGGCGGGCAGGTCGTCGACGAGTGGGAGGGGGCCTACCTCTGCCCGGTCAGGGATAGGGCCGACGACGTGCCTTTCGCCCTCTGCCCCTACTGCCCGGCGGTCCAGAGCACCGAGCCGACCTACCCGGAGATGCGGGCCCGCCGGCGGGAACGGCGGCGGCGGGAAAGCCTCGCGAACTACTGGACGAACTACAAAGGCTAAATGTCACGAGAGGTCTCGTATAATCTGGAGATGAACGCTATGAAGATTGTTGATGTATCAAAAGAACCGATCGGTGAGAACCCGCACCACGTCGACGCCCGGAAAGTCTACGACACCGAGCACGCGACTGCGGTGGTGATCACGCTTGCGCCCGGAGAGGCGCTCAAGAAACACATAACCCCGGTTGATGTCTTCTTCTACGTCCTCGAAGGAACCGGGATCGTCGAGATCGGCAACGAGCGCGCAGAGGTCGGGAGAGACCACCTGGTCGAGAGCCCGGCAAAGATACCGCACCGCTGGACGAACGAGAGCGACCGCCCCTTCCGGGTGCTCGTGGTGAAGGTCCCGCGGCCGACGACCGGGACGAGACTGCTCTGAGGATGTAATGGTCGCTCTCGTCGATCTGAAAGCCGTAGGTTTCATCTACGGCCTCCTCGCTTTTGTCGTCCTCGCCTGGCTCTGGTACTCGGGCCGGTTCACCCGGCGGCGTGCGATGCCGTTCCTTATCGTCTCGGTGTTCCTCGGGTTCCTGGTCTTTGCGCCGGTCTTCCCCTACCAGCTGCAGACCCTCGTCCTCCGGAACGCAGCAGCGCTCGGATCGCCGCTCCCTGTAGCGCTCGGCGGCCTTCTGCTCTTCATCGTCCTCGCCCTCGTATTCGGCCGGGTCATCTGCGGGCAGGTCTGCCCGGCGGGAGCCGTCCAGGAACTCATGTATCTCGTGCCGATAAAGAAGCACGGCCGCGCCGAAAGCCGGGTTCCGGTGGCGCTCAGGGCCGGCGTCTTCGTCGTCTTCCTCGCCGCCGGCCTCGGCCTCTCGGTGAACCTTCTTGCGCTCATAGGCCTCCCGGCCTTCTTCCACCTCACGGTGGCGAGCGCATCGTTCTTCGTCTTCCTCGGGATCGTCCTCCTCTCCGCTACCGTCTACCGGCCGTTCTGCCGCTACGTCTGCCCCTACGGCGCCCTCCTCGCCCCGGCGGCGTCAAAGGCCCTCTACCGGCTCCGGCGGACGGACGCCTGCATAGGATGCCGGAAGTGTGAGCGGGCATGCCCGACCGGGGAGGCAAACCCCGCCGCCGGCCTCGGGGAGTGCTACCTCTGCGGCCGGTGCACGGAAGCCTGCCCGGTGGACGGGGCGCTCGTGTATGGACGGGGGAAATGAGAAGAGTAAATAAGCGAAGGACAGCAGAGTAAA
>JALNXI010000295.1 GCA_023230425.1 Methanoculleus sp.
TTTTCGGGAAGCAGGCAGGCAGTTCGACCGCCAACTCCGGATGCTCGAATCGATCCATGGTTACCGGGACGGGCGGGAAGAAGAGCATGCCATCGAGGCCCTCTCACCGGAGGATATCGCAAATACGATCTGCTACCCTCTGAGCAGTCCTCACCGGGTTCGGATCCTCAAAGCACTCTACCGGGAAGGCAAGTCGTTCTCTGACCTCGCAAAGATCACCGATCTGCGCGGGGGCAACCTCCTCTTCCACCTGGAGAAACTCCAGGCAGGCGGCCTGATCCGGCAGCGCAAAGACCGCGGCGAATACTGCATCAGTTTGAGCGGCTACGAATCGCTCAGAGCGCTCTCGGAACTCAACCGGAAGGTCCGGGAGAGTAGCATCCATACCAGCAGGGATGGGGAAGGACAGAATTGTGACTGAGGGGAGAGATCACGGTTCAAAGTCCATCACGACGGCGGAGTGGTCGCTCAACCCCTGCCCCCGCAGGCCGTGCAGGTACCAGCACGCCGCCGGGTTGAGACGCGCAGACGCGAAGATGTGATCGTAGCGCTTGCACTTTGGGACATCCTCAGGCCCGCGGTCGGGGCACCAGCTGTACTCCCTCGCCCGGTATCCGTGCAGCCTCCGGAAGACGTCGGGGAGGTCGTACTCCGCAAGGCCGGTGAGAACGTTCATCTCGGCGTTGTACCACCATCTCCGCGGACGCCCGAGATACTCATCGCTCTCGGAGATCGTGGTGTAGGTTTTGTCAGGGAGGATATCGCGATAGAAGGGAACGATCGTCCCGTCGGGGAGTTCCGCCTCCGGGATGTGGAGGTCCCCGCAGAGGATCCGCGGTCTTGCCGACCTGACGGCAAGGCGCCGGTAGATCCCGACCAGCGTCTCGGCCTTCGCGATCTCGTTCCTCCGGCTGCCTATCGCCGTGGGCACATGGACGTTATGGACCTCGAACTCACCCGCGGGTGCGCTGACGACGGCAGAGACCACCCGCTGCTTCCATGGTATATCGAAGTCGAGGGGGTTTAGCGGCGTGAGGGGGTACCTGCTCGCTATCAGGCATCCGAAGTCCTTTGCTTCACCCGGTGGTGAGCACTGCTCGGAGAGCCGGGAGATGCTGTACGCGAACTGGAACGGATCGCTTGCGCCCCGTGCGCGAAGATCGTTTAACCGCTCGGCCATGTAGGCCACCCGCGCGAGTTCCACCAGAGCAAGGCTGTCGACGGAGTAGAGCAACCCGAAGTTCTCCAGTTCCTCCCGGAAGAGCGGCAGAGCCCGATCCGTCACCTCCTGGAAGGCGACGATATCCGGGGAGTGCTGGCAGACTGCTTCGACCTTTTTCTCCACGCTCTTCATACCGGAGCGAAAGAGATCAACGTTCCACGAAATGAGCCGCATGGTCCTGGTACATTGCGCATTGGCACTGCATGCTCATTAACACATCGAGTTAGGAGTGACGTTGCGGTATCAGTCCACCCTGCCGGTGTCACCCGCTCCGGCGCTCCGGCCCGATCCCCTCTTCCGCGCAGTGCTTATCGATGGCATCAAGGAACCTCCTGCCGTAGCGCTGCAGTTTCCCCTCGCTGACACCGTAAATTCCGAGAAGCGCAACACCGGTGCGCGGGTAGCATTTCGCCATCTCCTTGAGGCTCCGGTCGTGGAAGACGACGAACGGCGGCACGCGCTCAAGGTCGGCAACGACTTTCCGGAGCCGGCGGAGCCGGAGGAAGAGGGCCTCGTCGTAGTCTTCCCCGGCCTCCACCGCGACGACCCCCTCCGGCCCCGGCTCCGTGAGCGGCACCGGGAGGTCGCCCGCGAGAACCGCCCGGCTCCGTTCGTTCAGCGTGAGGACCGGGTAACGGCCGCCGGTCGATGTGATGAACCCCTTCCGGACCAGCTCCTGGATGAAGAGCAGCCACTGGTCGCGTGTATAGCCCCCGCCGGTGTTGTAGGCCGGGAGGGCATCGTGCCTGTTCTCGCGGATTCTCGCGATTTTCGCTCCGGTCAGGACGTCGGCGACATACGACGCCCCGAACCGCTCCCCGACCTCGCCGATGCAGGTGATGACCGTCGATGCAACCTCCGTCCCATCAAAGACCTTCACCGGTGTCTCGCACCGGTCGCACCCGCCGCACCGCTCCTCGGGGTAGGCCTCGCCGAAGTAGGTGAGCAGGAACTTCCTCCGGCACCCGGTGGTCTCGCAGTAGTCGAGTATGGTCCCTGCCTTACGATAGGCCACATCCTTCTGCGCCGGGTCGGTGCACTCCTTCTCGATGATGTACTGGATCGTGTTGTAGTCGCCCCGGCTGTAGAAGAGAATGCAGTCGGCCGCCTCCCCGTCCCTCCCGGCCCGGCCGGTCTCCTGGTAGTAGGACTCGATATCCTTTGGTAGGTCGGTATGGATGACAAACCGGACATCGGGTTTGTCGATGCCCATGCCGAAGGCGACGGTGGCGCAGATGATGGCGGCGTCACCGTGGGAGAAGGCTTCCTGGTTCTCCGCGCGTACGGCATCAGGGAGGCCGGCATGATAGGGGAGCGCCGCAAATCCCTTGCCCTGGAGTTTCACCGCGAGGTCTTCCGTCGCCTTCTGGGAGAAGCAGTAGATGATCCCGGCGTCGTCCCGGTGCTCGCTCAGGTATCTCACAAGCCTCGGGAAGTAGCGGGCCTTCGGCACCACCCGGTAGGTGAGGTTCTTCCGGTTGAAACTCCCGACAAACCGGGCCGGGTTCTTCAGGGCGAGCTGCACTGCAATGTCGTCCTGGACGGCGGGGATGGCGGTCGCGGTCAGGGCGATGATCGGGACCGTGGGGAACCGTTCTTTGAGCACCCGGAGCCGGCGGTACTCAGGCCGGAAGTTATGCCCCCACATCGATATGCAGTGCGCCTCGTCGATGGCGATGAGCCGGACACCGGCCTTTGCTATGAGCGAGAGGAAGAACGGCTGCACGGCCCTTTCCGGCGAAACGTAGAGGACCCGGATACGGCCTTCGAGGATCACCCGCTCGATGATCTGCCGCTCCCCGTACCCGAGCGAGCTGTTGATCGTCGCTGCAGGGATGCCGTTTGCCCGGAGACCGTCGACCTGGTCTTTCATCAGGGCGATGAGTGGTGAGACGACGACCGTCAGCCCGCCGAAGACGAGCGCCGGGAGCTGGTAACAGAGGGATTTGCCGCCCCCGGTAGCCATGACGGCGAGGACATCTCTTCTAGCGAGGACGGCATCGACGACCTCTTCCTGGTGGGGGAGGAACGATGTATAGCCGAAGTATTTCTCAAGAGCAGTGTGCTTTGCACCCATTGCGTCACGTAACCGGATAGATTGTTATTAC
>JALNXI010000296.1 GCA_023230425.1 Methanoculleus sp.
GAACGAGGGCATGCAAAGGCATATGCCATCCGTTCCGCCATTACTGATCAGAATAATCCGGGAACAACCATGAAGATCGCACTCCTCCAGGTGAACACTGTCGTCGGCGACCTCGCCGGCAACGCCGACAGGATAGCGGCAGGCGTCGGGGAGGCGTCCCGTTATCGGCCGGACCTGATCGTCACCCCAGAACTCTCCCTGCCCGGCTGCCCCCCCGGGGACCTGCTGCTTGATGCAGGGTTTATAAGGCGGAACCTCGCCGTCCTGGAAGATCTGGCCGCCAGGCTTGCCGATGCACCGCCGGTGCTCGTCGGTTTTGTCGCGCCGAATCCCGCCGGCACCGGCCGGCCGCTCTTCAACGCCGCCGCCCTCCTCCAGGGCGGGGCGGTAGGGGAGACATTCCACAAAGCCCGTCCCTCCTCCAGTGTACTCGATGAAGGCCGCTACTTTGAGCCGGCGGCAGGAAGCCCCCCGATCCTCCGCCTCGGTGGGAGAACTGTCGGGGTCTCTATCGGCGAGGAGGTCTGGTGCGCCGGGCCGGCACCCGAGGTGATCGTGAACCTCCGTGCATCGCCGTTCGCCGTCGGCAGGCAGGTCCTCCTGGAGGAGACACTCTCGGGGATCGCGAGGGACCACCGGGTCGCAATCGCCTCGGCAAACCTCGTCGGCGGAAACGACGACCTGGTCTTTGACGGCCGGAGTTCTGCCTTCAGCGCCGACGGGACCCTCATCGCCCGCGGTGCGGCCTTTGCCGAGGATATCGTGACCGTCGATATCGCCCGCCCCGTCCCGCAGGCGGTCGTTCCCGACGATCCGGCACCCGAATCGGAGGTCTGGCGAGCGCTGGTGCTCGGCACCCGTGACTACGTTCACAAGTGCGGTTTTACATCGGTCCTCCTCGGCCTCTCAGGCGGGATCGACTCGTCGCTCGTGGCCGCCATCGCCGCCCGGGCGCTCGGGCCGGAGAATGTCCTCGGGGTGCTCCTCCCCTCCCCCTACACCTCGCTAGAAAGCATCGAGGATGCCCGGGAACTTGGAGAGAACCTCGGGATCAGGACATACTGCCTCCCCATCGCTCCGATGATGGAGGCGTTCGAAGGGACCCTCGCAGGGGTCTTTACCGGGCTTCCCCGCGACACCACCGAGGAGAACCTGCAGGCCAGGATCCGGGCAACGGTCCTGATGGCCCTTGCAAACAAGTTCGGCTCCATGCTGCTCTCCACCGGGAACAAGTCGGAGGCCGCGGTCGGGTATGCCACCCTCTACGGTGATATGGCAGGGGGACTTGGGGTGATCGCCGACGTCCAGAAGGCAATGGTTTACCGGGTCGCCCGGTGGCTGAACGCACAGCGTCCTGTCATCCCCGGACGGGTTCTCACGAAGCCCCCCTCCGCGGAGCTCCGGCCCGGCCAGACCGACCAGGAGATCCTCCCCCCCTACGACATCCTCGACGCTATCCTCCACCGCCACATCGACTGCTTTGAATCGGCCGACGAGATCGCCGCCGCCGGATACCCGGCGGAAACCGTCCGGGAGGTCCTCCAGATGGTCCGGCAGGCGGAGTTCAAGCGGCGGCAGGCTGCGCCGGGGCTCAGGGTGACCGACCGGGCCTTCGGGATAGACTGGCATATGCCGATCGCCGCGAAGCCGTGGTGGCAGTGATGGCGGCGCCCCTCGCCGACGCCCTCTCTCTAATCTACAACGCTCTCCTGGCGGCATTCGGCCACCAGCACTGGTGGCCGGCAGAAACGCCGTTTGAGACGATGATCGGGGCGATCCTCGCCCAGAATGTATCCTGGACGAACGCGGCGCAGGCCGTCCGCAACCTTGAGAGCGCCGGGATGCTCGACCCGCATCTGCTTACCGCGGCCGATACCGCCGACATCGCCCGCCTGATCGTCCCGTCCCGGTTCTACAACCAGAAGGCGGAGCGGATCCGGGAGTTCGCCCGGGTCTATGTCCGCGAGTTCCAGGCGGACCCGACGGCGATGGCGGCCGCGGAGACCGGGGTCCTGCGCGAACGCCTGCTCGCTCTCCGCGGCCTCGGGAAGGAGACGGTGGACACCATCCTGCTGTACGCCTGCGAAAAGCCGATCTTCGTCGTCGACGCCTACACCCGCCGGATATTCTCGCGCTACGGCCTCCTGCCGGAGGGAGCGTCCTACGACCATATGCAGCGCCTCTTCGCAGAGAACCTCGAAGAGGACGTAGCGCTCTTCAACGACTACCATGCCCAGATCGTCCGCCTGGGGAACACAATCTGCAGGAAGTCACCGCTCTGCGACCGCTGTCCCGTCCGGGTGATCGGCGGAACGCTCCGGTGCGCCGGGGGGCGGGCGTGAAGTATGTAAGGTATCTTTTTCCTCGAGCATGTCCCCATGCAGTGGACCGTGGTGGCTATCGCCATTGGGGTGGGGCTGACGGGGAGGGGGTCTCTCCCTCCCCTGTCTCGCGCAAAGATCTGCGCATCTCATCAGCCCCACCCCACCCGGCCTCCGGCCTCCTCCCCCGCCCTAAGGGCGGGGGCAGTCATGGCGATTGCGATGGATGGGACATCCGGAGCACGAGCACCGTCAGGTGCGATACCCGGTGGAGAGCCGTGCCCGCGGGGCCGCCAGCGCCGGGAGAAAACCGATGCCCGCTTACTTCTTCCGGTAGATGTTTAAGCCGATCTTGATATCCTCGTGCCCCGGCAACGCAACGTTGCCCTCGGTGGAGGCGATCGTGATCGACTTCCCGCTCTTCGATACGCCGAACTCTTTTCCGAGATCCACGCGTATGGTGAGGACATTCTCCTCAATCGTCATATCGATGTTCTTCATGCTCATCCATCGTATGCCCGGATTGATATGTACTCTGATCGGTCGGACCGGCACGGGTGCGGCTATCGAGGCGACCGGGGGGCTGCCGGATAACGATGAAACAGCGAGGAGTTCCTGTCTGCGCCGAACCCGGCGATGCCGCTCACCTGCCTCCGGCCCGGTCCCCGGAAACAGGCGGGATCCGGTCAATGAGGGTAGGTAACTTTCATTTACCCTGTCCGGGATGATAAGCGTTAAATAATTGCCTCTCGTTCCTTTATTTTCAGGTATGACTGGTAAAATAAAGCGGATGATTGAAACCATCATCGAAAAGCGGTCGAACGGAAACGAAGTGTTAAAGAACACAACCCGGACAAAGCTGATCATCAAGGGGTACAACCCTGAGCGCTGGACGTTACAGTCCGAGGACGATCCGGCAAAGATTACAGAACTCAAGCAGATCGCCCGGGATATGGGCGTGGAACTCTAAGAGGTTTTTTATGAGCGTTATTACCGCTTCTAC
>JALNXI010000297.1 GCA_023230425.1 Methanoculleus sp.
GGATGCCCGCGTGAAGGCGCTCATTGCCGCACTCGAGGGTGTGAACATCGAGGAGGCCATCAGCAAGGCCGCCGTCGCACCAGTCGCCGCTGTAGCCGCAGCCGCCCCTGCAGCAGCCGCGCCCGCAGCTGAGGAAGAGGCCGAGGAAGAGGCCAAGAAGGAAGAGGAAGAAGAGAGCGGCATGGCCGGTCTCGGCGCCCTCTTCGGCTAAACCTTTTTTTTCTTTCACTGGTCGATGGGTCTGGTAATTCCCGGTACTCCGCGGCTTCCGCGTTGTGATTCTTCTGAAATCTCTTGTGAGAGGGAACCCGGGGATATGCATGAGCCCCTAAGGGGCTGGGCGGGAGCGACACGGCACGGTCACGTATTGTGCCTGCCAGAAAGATGTTCTGCAGTTCCCCTGGCAGGCACACATCCAGTTGCCTGTAGTTTCGTTGAGCGCCCTCTCACGGCAGGCATGCTCGTCCGGTGCATATGGGTAGATATAAAAACACCTCCCTCCAGATTACCAACTATCCTAAACCGGATCTCCTGCAGGACCGCAGTCGCTCGCCCGGCGGGAATCAAAGAGGTGGTACCGGGTATGCCGAAGAAAGTAATGCTAATTGACGACAACGATAAAGTCCTTCGAATCACCGAGCTGCTTATAAAATCGTTCGGGTACTCTCCTCTCCCGTTAAATGACCCCCGTGAGGGACTCAGGATAATCTCAAAAGATCCCCCTTCGTTGATACTCCTGGACCTCATGATGTCGCCGATGGACGGTGCACAGTTCCTGGACGAACGGAGAAAGATTCCGGGAGCACTGGCGATCCCGGTGGTGGTCTGCTCGGCATGGAGGCTGACCGAGGAAGAACTTGCCCCCTACAAGGATGAGATTGTCGGGGTCATCACCAAACCCGTCGAACCCACGCTATTGAGAGAGATCCTCAAAGACTATCTTGGGACGTGACGATATGACGTCAATCGGGAAGGATTACGGGCATCTACCGGTGAGGTTCTTTGCCGGGAGCGGATTATAATGCCCTTCCGTCTCATCGCCGCCGATATCGACAGGCTCGTTTCAAAGCGGGACCTCGGAGGCCTGATAGCGGCGGCGAGGAGCGAGGATAAGGACACACGATGGATGGCGGCGGGGGGACTTGGGGAGTTGCGCGACCCGCGTGCGGTCGATCCTCTCATACGGGCGCTGGCCGATACCGATCCGGACGTCCGGTGGAAAGCCGTGGAGGCGCTCGGTTCTATCGGGGATGCCCGGGCGACGGAAGCGCTCATCCCGTTCCTCAACGACCCTGACGGGACCATGCGGCTCCAGGCGGTCTGGGCGCTCGGGAAGATCCGGGATCCGCGTGCGACGGCGCATATCATTCCCTGCTGGCGGATCCCGACTACGACATGAAGATCGCGACAATCTGGGCGCTCGGGGCCATCGGGGGCGGGGATGCTGCTGCCGCACTGCGAGAGATGCTGCTGGACCGGCACCCGGGTATCCGGTCGAAGGCAGCCGAGTCCCTGGAGAAGTGCGAGTGGAAACCGGCCGATGACCGGGAACGGGGTGCTTTCGCATTTGCGCGAAGAGACTGGAAGGAAGCGTCACGTTACAGCAGAGCGCTGGCGGATGTTCTGATCTGGGCGCTGGACGACGGGTATTTTGATGTCCGGATGCACGCCGCAAGGATCCTCGGTAAAACGAGAAGCTGGAACGCTGTCCGGCACCTCCACAGAGCCCTTGATGACCCGGAAGAGTGCGTCACCTATGAGGCGGCCGCCGCGCTTGCGGAGATTGGGAATCCCGAATCGAAAGAGGCCCTTGTTCACGGGCTCGAGAGCCCACATTTAAGCACCCGGAAGGTCGCGGCAGGGGCACTTGATCGCCTTGCATGGGAACCCCGGAGCATTTACCATGAGATCCTGTTTCGGAGCGCAAAAGATGACTGGATTGGCCTTGTGCGGCTCAAGAGGCGCGGCGTCGATCCTCTCGCCCGGGAGCTGCAGGAGCGATGCGGCGCGGAGAGGACGAGTATCGCAAAGGCGCTTGGGGCCATCGGCAGCCCGGCGACCGATGCCATGATCAGGTTGCTTGGAAACCCGGATCCCGATATCAGGTGGCGGGCAGCCTCGATCCTGGGCGATAGCCGCGATCGGCGGGCGGTCGGACCGCTCATTGCGGCCCTGGCGGATACGGATGAGCGCGTTTCGTCTTCTGCCGCGGTCGCACTCGGCGAGATCCATGATGAAGAAGCGGTGGATCCCCTCATCCGGGCATGCACAACCGGTAACCCGGACCTCCGCCGTGAGTCCGTTGCTGCGCTGGGGAGGATGGGGTCAGGGCGGGCCGTTGCCGCCATCATCGCAGCATCCGGCGATGAGAGTTCCGGTGTCCGCCTCAGCGCCATACGGGCCATGGGCTGGATCCGGGATGCACGGGTGCTCCCTGCCCTGCTCCCGTTTTTACAGAACCCCGATCCCCTCGTCCGGCTTGAGACGGTGCGGGCAGTCAGTCCGTATTCCGGCCGAAAAGTCGACCTCCTCCTCATCCGGGCCCTCGAAGATCCGGATGCTGGGATACGGCGGGAGGCGGCCCGGCAGGTTGGCAGGCGCAAGGTAGTCGCTGCGGTTCAGCCGCTCGTCAGACTCTTCGAGGACCCGGATACCGGGGTGAGGAAGGCGGCCGCAAGGGCACTTGAGAGAATCGGCTGGAAACCTTCGTGTCCCCCTGAACAATTAGCCTACCTTATTGCAAAGGAGGACTGGGAGGAGATCCAGCGCCTGGGTCTCCTGGCTGACCCTGCGAGAGCGCAGAAGAGCGCTAAACCGGCACTGCTGCCCGATGGTCTGCAGGGCAGGGTGGGGGCGGCCCCTCCGGGCACCGTGAATCCGGAAGAGCGAACCCCGCAGGAGGACCGGGAGGCGTCCGGTGGCGGGAAGACGGGTGTCGCGGTGCATGAGGACGTTCCGGGCCTGCAGTTTTTTATCGGGGTGCTCAACAACCCGCATGTGGATATGCCGGCCCGGATCAAGGCTGCCGAGGCGCTGGGGAACCTGGGGGATCTCCGGGGAGTTCGACCGCTGATGAACGCGCTGTGCGATCCGGATGCAGAGATCCGCGGGCGCGCGGCTCTCTCTCTCGGTCTGCTGGGTGACCACAAGGCCTTCGGGTCTCTGGTTGTTGCGCTTGAGGATCCGGTGTTTGAGGTGAAGCGGCGGGCTGCTGAAGCGCTCTCGGTCCTGAAACCGGGGGGTGCGGTCCTCCCGCTAACCGAACTGGCGAAGAGCCCGGACCCCGGCAGCCGCACGCTTGCCGTCA
>JALNXI010000298.1 GCA_023230425.1 Methanoculleus sp.
GTCGACGCCGCGCCACTCCGTGAAGGCGTAGCGCTCTTCCATATAGGCGCAGGTCTCGCGGAAGGCGTCGCTCCAGGACATGTTGCTCAAGTCGGGCGGCCCGTCGGTCAGGTTTGCCGCAATCGGCGCGAAGGATGCGAAGAGTTCCTCAGAGTAGGCCGTCTCGTTGTCCCGTTCGAACGGGATGCAGGCATCCGTCCATACCATACCGCACGAATCGGTGTAGAGCCCGGCGCACACCGGCTGCACGAGGGCGAGAACCAGGAACAGAATCGGCAGCCCTGCCTTCAACACACGTAAACGTCTTAAATCCACGCTTATCTTCCTTGAGCATCCGTTTCTCACCGTGAGACTTGACCGTTGCGTTTTCTCTCGACGGGTCGTCCCGGAGGCGTCAGGACCGGCGAGAGGCTGGGGTTATGCCGGGCAGAATCCCGGCGACCGCCACCTCAGTTCCGGGGGCAACCTATTTACCGAGTTATGAACAAGCATATACATCAAAGCGCAAACCTGTTACACGGAGCCTTTCCATGCCGAACTGCACCACGTTTCTCGATGCCAACGCCTGTAACCCAGCAAAGATCGCTCTCGTCGTCCCCTCCCGGGGAGAATCCTACACCCGCGCCGATCTCCTTGACCGGGTTGCCCGGGTCGGACGCGGCCTCCTCGACCTCGGCGTCGGGCGCGGGGAGCGGGTCTGCATCTACCTGGACAGTTCCCCGGAGTACCTCATCAGTTACCTCGCCCTCTGGCGCATCGGCGCCGTCGCCGTCCCGACGAACCGGGTCTACCGGGAGAACGAGGTCCTCTACGCCGTCCGCGACGCCGGGGCCGCCGCCGTCATCACCGACGCGGAGGGTGCAGCCCTCGTCGGCCGCATCAGGGACCAGGCGCCGGCCCTCCGGCATGTCGTCGCCGTCGGCGGGGAGACGTGGGCCGATCTCCTCCGTGCACCCCCAGACCTCCGTGCCGCCCATTGCCGGTTCGATGACCTCTGCCAGATTCAGTACACATCCGGCACCACCGGGAAGCCGAAAGGCGCGATGCTCACGCACGGGAACTGGATAGCGGCAATGGACGCTGAACGGGACGTCCTCAGGATCACCCCCGACGACGTCTACCTCGGGATCTACCCCATGGGACATGTCGGCATAAGCTGGGGCATCGCCACCCTCCGTGCGGGCGGAACCTACGTCGTCATGGAGCGGTTCGACCTCGCCCACTACCTCGACCTCGCCCGCGAATACCGGGCCACGATCGTCGCCGGCATGCCGCCGGTGATCCACTCCCTTCTCCAGACCCCGCCCGGGACCGAGACGGCGCTTGCCACAGCCCGGGTGATGATCAGCGGCGGCGGCCCCCTGATGCCCGGCATCTGGAAACCCTTCCACGAGCGGTTCAAAATCCCGGTCGTCAACGCTTACGGCCTCTCCGAGACCATCGTCGTCGGGACCGGGACCGCCATCCGCCCCGAGCACTACGCGGCCGCCGATGAGTTTCGGAGCGTCGGCACACCGGTCGGGTTCTCGGAGGTGAAGATCGTCGATGCAGACGACCCCGGCCAGGAACTCGGGCCAGGCGTTGACGGCGAGATCGCCCTCAGGGGACCGGCGGTGGCGCTCGGCTACTGGCAGATGCCGGAGGAGACCAGGGCCGTCTTCCTCCCCGATGGCTGGTTCCTGACCGGTGATGTCGGCCACCTGGACGAGGACGGAATGCTCTCCATCACCGACCGGAAGAAGGACATGATCGTCATGTCGGGCTGGAAGATCTACCCGACCGAGGTCGAGGATGTCCTCGTGCAGCACCCGGGGGTCCGCGACGCAGCAGTCTTCGGGTGCCCGGATGTTCGCCGGGG
This sequence comes from Methanoculleus sp., assembly GCA_023230425.1. Taxonomy (GTDB): domain Archaea; phylum Halobacteriota; class Methanomicrobia; order Methanomicrobiales; family Methanoculleaceae; genus Methanoculleus. The sequence continues at coordinate 1,859 of JALNXI010000298.1, forward strand.
CGAGGTGCCGGTGGCCGTGGTGGTTCCCTCGGAAGGCGGCGTCACTCCCGACGACATCATCGCTTTCGCCCGCGACCGCCTCGCAGGCTACAAGGTCCCCCGCCGGGTCATCTTCGCCGGCGAGATTCCCCGGGTGAACGGCTGGAAACTCCTGCGGAAGCGTCTCCGGGAGGAGTACTGCGATGCCGGCGGAGCGTAAAGAATCGCACCTAACGAGGTAGTTTTAAGGAAAAGGCAGCGTATAGATACTTCTGATATACACTCGAGGTACAGGCGTGGCAGACACCACCAGACGTTCAACAGGAATCGCAGGACTGGATCTTGCACTCGATGGAGGATTTCCGCCGGGCAACCGCATCATCATCTTCGGATCCCCCTTGAGCGGCCTTGAACTCCTGGCGCAGCAGTTCTGGCGGGTGGGAGAGAGGGCGGGTGCTTACCTGATGCTTGATGCCGTGCCCCGGGAGGGTATGACCGACGCACGGGGTATGGATACAGCGGCACTGGCCGGGGCCATGCAGGGTGAGAGGATCGTCGTGGACTCTCTCTCCACGCTGATCGCCGCCTGGGGTATCGACGCAGCCACCGAGTTTGTTCTCGGGGATACCCGGGCGATCATCGAGGGAGGGGCAAATATTGTCTACCTCCTCTACACCGGCCTCCATAGCCCCCTCGAAGAGGCGCGGATGATGCGTGCCGCCGACATCTTCATCACTCTCAGGCACCAGGTCCACGGCAACGAGTTCGAGCGGACGCTCGCCATCGAGAAACTCAAGGATGCGAACGTGCCGCAGCGGGTGATCCCCTACCACATCGTCGCCAGGGGCCTTGAACTCTCGACGACGAGCAGGGTGGTCTAGGCCGTATACTCGGCCCGGACCAGTCCTGCCGCAACAACCATATTCTTCAGTTTTCCAAGCGCCACTTCGCGTGACTGCATCCGCAGGCCGCAGTCTGGATCGATGAGCATGGCTTCCGGCGAGAAGGCGTCGACCCCGGCCTCGATACGCTTCCGGATGATCTCGACACTCTCGACACCCGGGTCGGCCGAGTCCACGCACCCGTAGCCGATCATCCGGCTGCGCAGGTCTTTCTTCGAGAGCACTTCCAGGTTCCCGGGGTTATTGGCGAACTCAAAATCAAATATAGCCACGTTCGTCCGGAGGATGTCGTCCACGACGTGCCCGAGGTTTCCACAGACGTGGAGGCATGTAGGCACCCGGAGCCTGCCGGCGATCGCGCTCACTGCCTCGCGGCCGACAGTGAGGTTTGCAGCCCCCGTGGAGAAGATGGGCTCATCGATCTGGAGGAGTATGACTCCAGCGTCCTGGAGGTAGCCCGCCTCGACCGCGAGCGCCTGAGCAAGGTCCAGGACCAGTTCGTCCTTGTTCCGGTAGAACGGTGTTTCTATCTTCAAACCATGCGCGAGCGTGCTCGGGCCGGTGAGG
>JALNXI010000299.1 GCA_023230425.1 Methanoculleus sp.
CACCCCGCATGGTCGTCTCGAAATCGCGCATGCGTGCAAAGTCCGGCGTGGTGAATACCAGGCGGTAGCCGTCGGGATCGCAGACAACGACGTCGCGGGTGTTCCAGGGCCGGTCCACCGGGCCTTCAATGACCGCCCCTTCTCGCGCCACCCGTTCGGCGAAGGCGTTGAGAGCGGGGATCTTATCCCCAAATTCTGCGGAGAATGCAAGCGTGATGGTGACGCCGGAGCCCGGGTTCTCAAAACTCTCTTTTCGGGGCACGAGCAGAATGTCCTGGTGCTTCAGCCGCCGGAGATGGGCAAGGTGCGTCCTCCCCTCAGGGTCCTGCATCCGGTAGACCGGGGAGAATCCCAGCGCCCGGGTGTACCAGTCCACGGACGCCTCGATCTTCCGGACTTCGAGGGTGGGAAAGAGCATCATCGGATAGATCTCGTGCTCGGTTGTTTCCATGCAATTCCTCTCTGTCATCATCGGACATCTGAGTATCGAACCGTTCCCGGCAGGGCTCTACGGAACCGTCTTTCCCGTATCGTAGACCATGGTCAGGACACTGAGAATCTGAAACGACACCCACGCCCTGTGGGTGGATACGGTACGAAATCCCGCCCGCTCGTACAACCGCACCGCTGCGGGGTTGGGGGCGATCACGGAGAGGACAATCTTCCCGCCCCCGCTAAACCTGACCTTCCGGACGGCGCCTTCGAGCAGGGCAGCGCCGACCCCCCGGCCCCGCTCTGCCGGGACGACCGAGAGGCTGGAGATGTAGTATCCGGGTTCCGGCTCTTTCCTCAGGTAGTTCGGTGCAAAGATCAGCCACTCGGCGAGAAGGAACCTGACGGCGGTGGTGAGGCCGGCCGCACGGGCAACGACAAAAAATTCCTCCCGAAGTCCAGGAGCATAAGGAGTCTGCATGACCAGGACCCCGGCGACTTTGCCTGTCCGGACGGCGCAGGTGATGTTCTCGTGCCCGAAGGCATTGCCGCCCGCTAAAACCAGTTTTTCGATCTGCACAAGGGCTTCTGCGCGGTCCCTGCCGAAGACGAGAGAAAAATACACCGGCTCGGTGTCGTAGATGAGGGCGGCAACCTCCTCAATGGGGTGCTTCTCCGGGCTGAATGGTTCGAGGATCATTGATGGCGCATCAGGGCGTGAACGACGGGTGCACGGGCATGGGCTCTGGCGGCGAGGGTGTATTCCAACAGTCCTCCCACGGTGGGGATATTTTCTCGACCTCTGATGGCTCCCGCCGGGCAGTATGACGCGTTCGATCACGTCGAAGGGTCGTGGAGGAGAGGGCCTGAGATCTTACGGCTGCAGGGCGGAGTAAAGGGTGCCGATGCCCTTGAGAGTTCTGTAACCCTTCTCTGCGATGATATAGTCTCCCCGCTCATGCCGTTGCAGGATCATCCCGGCATCCTGGAGTTTCTTGAGGTGAAAGAGCAGGTTGCCTCCCCGAAGGCCGGTCAGGTTCGAGAGGGCCGAGAACGTCTGTGTTTCGGCGGCGAGCGACTGGACGATCCGGAAACGGTGCCGGTTTGCAAGCGGCTCGAGTATATCCCGGACCAGAATCTCGTCCGGGAGGTCTGCAACGGACAAAGAAGTCTCCCGATTACTCCGGTAGATCCCGAGCGAGCGCATCAGTTCGATCTGTTTCTCGAAGAGACGGTTCGTCTCGGTAAAGCAGGTGGAACAGGTGTCGAACTTCCCTCCCTTCCGCATCGCTGCGAGCCGGTCGCGGTATGACTGGATGACCTCTTCACTCACCTCCCCGTCTCTGATATGTTCTGCAGAACTCTTGAGGAACTCATAGAAAGCGGCATAACATCTATCCCTCATCGGGCATTCCCGGATCATCCGCTCTCGGAGCCTCTGGTCTGCGTCGGAGAGATGCTGCTCAACGAGGACTCCCGCATACTCCTTGCGGAGCCCGCCGAGGGCCGTGTCAATATGCTGTTTGTTCGCATACTCGATGAACCTCCGGAGTTCGCTCCTGAGACCGGCGATCTCGGATTGGACCTCCCTGATATCACGACCGTAGTGCTCTGCCCCGTCAGTCATTAAAACTCCTCGTTTGATAGGTGCCGGTCAGGATCATGCTGTTCCCGGTCATGCAAGTGTAGCATGAGAACCTTGTATAGTTTAATGACGGACATCTATATTATTATAACTCTCCAATGGGATGATCGGTGAGAAGTATGCTGAAATGGTGTTACACCGGAGAATCCGTATCGGATGAGAAAGTAGAGCAGGCGCTTGCTGCAGTGAAGAGTGCCTGTTTTTGCTGTGCCGAACACAGCAGTGACTGCCCGCTGGCAAAGGCCGTGGGAGCTATCGCTGAAATGACGGAGATGAAGTAATGAACGTCAAAGAAGAGATCCGTTCCCAGATTACCGGCGCCCTCGCCGGCGCGAAGTTTCCCATCAAGACGCCTGAAGAACTCCTTGCCGCATTCCCGATGGGAGCGGCGACCACCTGCAAAGCAGGCGATGTGGAGATGACCGCCGGTGAAGCAGGCACCCTTTTGACGCCGGAAGACTTCCCCCTCACGAGCCCCGGGCAGGTGGCTGATACCATCCTCTCCCGGGCGGGGATGTAACCCCTTTTTTCCTCGGTGGGATTCTACAGGGGTGCTTCATCGCAGGTGAGGTTTGTCATACTCCGTGCGGTTGCCCCCCTCCGGCACGGGCGCATCGAGGAACTCTCCGATCATCGCAAGCAGCCAGTCGGTGCGGTCGATGAGCGTGACGTGGGTCGTGCCAGGGAGGACCGCGAGCCGGGAGGCCGGGAGGCCGAAGAGATCCCCCGCCACGCCGCCGCCGAGCAGCCGGAAGATCTCCACCGCATGCTCGGGGCGGACGACGTCGGAGTCCCCGATGATAACGAGTGTGGGTGCCCGGAGTGCCCGGATCTCCTCGGGCGACCAGCCACGGAAGTCCCGGTCAAGTTGCTTCACCTTCTTGATAAGCCCGGGCCAGTCCTCCGGATTCGGTGCTGTCCGGGCGTACTCCTCCGGGAGCGGGGTTCCGGCCAGGTCCCCGGGCTTCAGGTTCTCTTCCCCCTCGTACATCTCGGGGTAGGCCCCTTCTCTTGTGTAGGCGGGCGAGGCGAGGACAAGTCTGTGCACGAGGTCGGGGTGCCGGACGGCGATCTCGAGGGCGATGGCGGCCCCCATGCTGTAGCCGAAGACGTCGGCCTCTTCGATGTCAAGGTGCCGGAGGAGTTCGACGGTATCCGCTGCCATCCCTTCGTAGGTCAGCGGGCGATCGATATCGGCGGTACGGCCGTGGGCCTGCT
>JALNXI010000300.1 GCA_023230425.1 Methanoculleus sp.
GGATCTACCGCGAACCAATCGAAGCCCAGGCGGAGTTGATGGATGCCGCCGGGATGACCTCCTTTGATCCGCGGAAGTACATGAGCGAGTACCGGCGGCGGATGGAAGGGACTGTGCGGGCCGCAGTCGACGACGGCGTCCACTACGCAAACATCCTGACCGTTCCGGCCTACAGCGTCGGCGACGTTGCCCACCACATCGCGCAGTCGACCTTCAACATGTGCAAGGACGACGTCGTCATGGCGGTGATCGAGGCGGTCACCGAGGTGATGGAGTCGACGCTGCGAAACTCGCTCGACTCGTACAGGAGTTACTGGGACGTCCTCGCGGTCGCGACCGGCGCATCGGCCGCCGCGACCGAGTACATCCTCGAACTCGATGCATTCAACGCTCCCACGGTCGTCGACCTGCTCACGAAGAGGTTCCACAACTACGTCCTCGCCTACCCGGCCCGGGGAGCGGCCGCGGAACTCCACAACTGCGACTTCATGGACATGATCTATCGCGGGTGGAAACTCCTCGATAAGGCGCGGCGGAACCGGAACGGGGCCGACGAGGCCCTGACTCCCATGGTCGGCAAGTACCCCGTCGATCTGTCGCCCATCCACGCAAACGAGGTGCTGATGAACCCGCAGTGGTATGCCTACCCGGCCTGCGCCATAACGGTCCGGTTCTCCGCCTTGATGCGCCTTGCCGACTACCCGTGCCTCCTGACGAGCGAACCCGTGACCGCGACGATGATGACCAACGTCATCGCCCTTGAGAAAGAGACGGCCGCCGCCCCGGTGCGGGCCTGCAAGAGCTGCGCCACGACGTGCCTGGTCGACCAGCGGCAGCAGTACTGCCAGTGGAAAGAGGCGGTCTGAGGGAGCGTTGCTATGAAGTGTTACTACTGTGCCCTTGAAGGGGGGGATAGCGAGGCGGTGGCGATCTGCATCGTCTGCGGAATGGGGCTCTGCATGGAGCACGCCATCAGAAAGGACATCGATCACTGGGAGGGGGGCTACCCGCTCCCCAGCAAGCGCGTGAAGGCTCCGCTGCCGAGGATCCTCTGCCCCGAGTGCTACACTGCCCTGTACGGGAAATGAGGCACTCTCCCATACAATTTTAGCAAAAACCTTACCCTAAAACGAGGATATGATTATCTGGTGAAATAATGACTGTATCTCTTGGAAAGCGGTTCGTCGCGGAAGCCGTCGGCACCTTCATCCTGGTCTTCTTCGGGGCCGGTGCAGCAGCCGTCACGCTGATGCTCGCCTCGGGGACCACCCCGTCGACTCCCTTCAACATCGGGATCGGGGTGCTCGGGGGTCTCGGCGACTGGCTCGCCATAGGACTCGCCTTCGGCATCGCCATCGCCGGGTCCATCTACGCCCTCGGCAGGATATCGGGATGCCATATCAACCCGGCGGTGACGATAGCCCTCTTTGCGACCGGGCGGTTCCCCGGACGCGACGTGGCCCCCTACATCGTCGCACAACTCCTCGGCGCAGCCGCCGCAAGCCTGCTCTTTGCCTGGGCCGTCGGCCCGGACGCCGTCGTCATCGGGGGCCTCGGAGCAACGGCACCCTTCCTCGGCATCGGCTACCTGCAGGCGATCGTCATCGAGACCATCGGGACGTTCCTCCTGATGCTCGTCATCATGGGCGCTGCCGTCGACGAGCGGGCCACGCCGGGCTTTGCCGGCCTCGCGGTGGGTCTTGCGGTTGCCGGGATCATCACGACGACCGGGAACCTGACCGGCGCGTCGTTAAACCCCGCCCGCACGTTCGGGCCGTACCTCGGGGACTGGCTCCTCGGCGGGCAGAACCTCTGGACGTTCTTCCCCATCTACATCATCGGCCCCATCGTCGGTGCGGTGCTCGCTGCGTTCCTCTACGACTACCTCTCCGGCGATTAATCCAATTCCACTCTTTTTCATGCTTCCGCCGGAAGAGAGTCAGGTCTATCTGCCGTGGTCCGACGAAAAACCCCACCGTTTGCCGGCAAGAGCGGTGAACCGGAACGGATCCGGTTCGCCACAAGTCTGCCCGGAACGCCCGTCAAACGGACGGGCACCCGGGAACCCTTTAGCGTGGAGCAGATAACAAGAATCCGATGCTCCCCCCCGGATCGACATCCGGATATCCGCGCGTACCCGGTATGGGCGCCACACGTTGTGCGCCCGCACCGGGATGTTCACATATACCCTCGGAGCCTCATTCCCATGGAAGATACTTATACATTTCGAGTGAGTGGCGTGCCACGCCCCCCTGCCGCCTGTCACAGACCTTGTCCCGTCCGGACCTCCGACTTCATCGGGTGTCATGGCCCCGCTGCAATCGCGGGGCCAGAGCCTCACTCGAACCGCTTCGGATCAGTCTCGATATCGATGAGAACGGGTTTGTTCAACTGCACAGCCCGAAGAACGGCCTCACGGAGGTCCTGCGGCCGGGTCACCCGCATCCCGGCGCCGCCGCAGGATTCGGCGTAGGCGGCAAAGTCCGGGTTGAGGAGGCCGGTACCGTAGGCCGGATAATCCGCCTCCCGCTGCTCCTCCCGGATCATGGCAAGCTCGTGGTTGTTGAAGACGATCACGACGATCGGCAGCCCGTACTTGACCGCCGTGACGAAATCGGCCATGACCATCGAGAACCCGCCGTCCCCGGTGATGCAGACGACGGTCGCATCAGGGTAGGCCAGCTTCGCCGCAATCGCTCCGGGGAGCCCGAACCCCATCGTCCCGAGATAACCCGACATCGCAAACCGCTGCCGCTTCATCCGGAAGTTCCTCCCGAACCACCACTGGTTCTCCCCGACGTCGAGGGAGATGACCGCATCCTCCGGCAGGGTCTCGGAGAGGACTTTCATGATGTAGGGGGGGCGGACCGGGACGGCCTCGGGGTCGGCCTCCCGGTCGAGCTGGAGTGACCACTCCTGCCTCCGCTCCATGAGCCACTGCCCGACCGCCGGGTCCTCCCGCGGCCGGACCAGTTCAAGGATCCGGGGCAGAGCGATGGCGCAGTCGCCCCAGACCGCCGCGACGAACGGGTGTTTGCCGAGCTGGATCGGATCGATATCGATATGGACGACCTGCTTATCCCCGGGAATCCCGGTGAAGTCGGAGAAACTCGCGCCGCAGGCGATCACGAGGTCCGACTCGCCGACGAGCGTGCGGGCATGCGGTGTCCCGAGCGGCCCGTGTATCCCGGCAACCCACTCGTTCTCGTCGGGGAGGATACCTTTCGCCCGGAAGGTGGTGACGACCGGCGCCCGGATCTTCTTCGCCAGGTCAAGGACCGCTCCGGCCGCAC
>JALNXI010000301.1 GCA_023230425.1 Methanoculleus sp.
TCGTTGCAGGGCTGGTCGCGGGGCACGGCATCCCCGAAGCCGCCATGGTCGCGGCCATAGCCTTTGGCGTGCGCGACGTCCCGTACATCAATCTCGTCGCCCTCCTCGGCTCGGGCGTCCTGATCGCGCTCGGCATCGGGCAGTTCCTCCGCGCGGGAGAAGCCGTCGCCGTGAACGAGGCGACACGGATGCCGGTCGCCTTCGGGGCGGCCTGCACCCTCGGCAACCCCTACTGGTGGGTCTGGTGGCTCACGTTCGGCGTCGGGTTTCTCGCGCTCCACCCCTCGTTTGCCGCGTTCTACGTCGGGCACATCGGTGCGGATATCGCCTGGCTCGGGCTCCTTGGGATCGCGGTCTCACGCGGGGCGAACGTCCTCGGCCCCCATTATAAAAAAGTGGTGCAGGCGAGCGGACTCGCCATGGTTCTCTTCGGGTTGTACTTTATTCTGACGATTCTTTCGCCTTGATGTCGATGCCGAACCGCTCGGCGTTCGCGTCGGCGACCGCCTGGATATTCGCGATCACATCATCCCGCCGGGCGGGCTTGAAGAGGTGCCGGAAGCGCTTCTGTTTGGCGAGGTATTCCTCGACCGGTTTTCGCCTCACCTTCTTCGCCTTCACCACCTTGCCGTCGACCATCTCGTAGTTCACCCAGAGGCCGGTATCGATGGCGAGTTTAGCCATGGCAAGCGTCTCGCCGGACTCAAAACCCCACCCCGTGCAACAGGGGGTGTGCACCTGAATGTAACAGGGTCCGGGAGTGTTGATCGCACGCTCGACTTTCTGGACGAAGTCGTTCGGGTAGGCGATCGAGGCGGTCGCCACATAGGGCGCACCATGAGCAGCGAGGATCCCGGGCATATCCTTCTTCGGGAGCAGGTTGCCGGACGAGCACTTGCCCGCAGGACTCGTCGTGGTGCTCGCGCCATACGGCGTCGCACCCGACCGCTGGATACCCGTGTTCATGTAGGCCTCGTTGTCGTAGCAGATGTACGTGATGTCGTGGCCCCGCTCGAAGGCGCCGCTGATGCAGAGCACACCGATATCGAACGTGGCCCCGTCGCCGGCGATACAGACGACCTTCTCGCTGCGCCCCTGCCGTTTCAGCGACGCCTCGATGCCCGACGCAACCGCCGCAACGTTCTCGAAGAGCGAGTGGATCCAGGGGACCCCCCAGGCGGTCTCCGGGTAGGGCGTGGAGAAGACCTCCATGCACCCCGTCGAGGCGGCGATGATGACGTTCTTTCCGGTCGCCTTGAGGAGGAGGCGGGCCGCAAGCGCGGGTCCACACCCTCCGCACGCCCGGTGCCCGGCCGAGAAGAGCTCACATCCCTGCTCTACTTCAGCCATTCAGAGCACCTCCGTCCGTAATCCATAAAACATATCTCCTTTCCCTTTCTCGGCGAGATCGACAACGGCGGCGATATCTCGCTTCCGCACGTCGCGGCCGCCAAGAGCGATGATGTAGTCATACACGGCCGCACCGGAGCCATAGAGCGCCGCTTTAACCTCGGTGCCGACTGCCCCGCCGCCGCCGAGTGATATGTTCTTGTCGAGCACCGCCACCGTCGAGACACCTTTGAGCGCATCCGCGATCTCAGGGGCCGGGAACGGCCGGTACGTCCGGATCTTCAAGAGTCCCACCTTCTTCCCGGCATCGCGCATCTCGTCGATGGCATCCTTTACAGTGCCGCAGATGGAGCCCATGGCGACGAGCGCGGTATCGGCGTCTTCGAGGCGGTAGCCCTCCACGAGAGTGGAGTAGTCCCTGCCGAACTGCTCGCCGAATTCGCGTCCTGCCTTGATGAACGACTCTTTGGCGCGGTACAGTGCCTGGTCGGTCTCGTACCGGAACTCCGTGTAGTACTCAGGCGTCGCGTACATCCCAAAGCTCAGCGGCTTTTCGGCATCCAACCGCTGGTAGGGTGTAAAGGCGGGCAAATAGGCGTCCACCTCCTCCTGGGAGGGGAGGGCGACCGGCTCGTAGGTGTGCGAGAGGATGAACCCGTCGAAACAGACAAACGCCGGCAGGAGGATATCGTGGTCTTCGCAGACCTTATAGGCGATCATGTGGAGGTCCACAGCCTCCTGGTTATCCTCCGCGTAGAACTGCAGCCATCCCGAATCTCGCAGGGATATCGAGTCCTGCTGATCGTTCCAGATCGAGAGCGGCGCGCCGAGCGAGCGGTTCGCGATCGTCATCACAATCGGCTGGCGCATCCCCGCCACGTTGAAGCAGACCTCAAACATCAGGGCGAGACCCTGGGAGGTCGTTGCCGAGTAGACCCGGGAGCCTGCCGCGCTCGCGCCGAGGCAGGCGGAGAGGGCCGAGAACTCGCTCTCGACCGTGATGTATTCGGCATCGAGTTCGCAGTTCGCCACCATCTGGGCAAGATCTTCGACGATGTGTGTCTGCGGTGTGATTGGATAGGCGGCGATCACCTGCGGGCGGCAGCGTTTCACGATCTCGGCCACCGCATGTGACCCTTCCATAAACTCCAGCATTATTTCTCCTCCTTCTCCATCCGGATTGATTTCTTTGGGCAGACCTCTTCGCAGATGCCGCAGCCCTTGCAGTAGTCGAGGTCGGGCTCGAACGTGCCCTCCTCCGTCTCATGGACGCACCCTTCCGGACAGACCATGGCACACATGCCGCACCGGCTGCATGTCTCTGGATCAAAGACCGGTTTGAAGACCCGCCAGGCGCCTGTTTTATTATCGAGCGCTCTCCCCGGAGGCGCAGCGCAGCCGACCCGCAGTGCCATTATACGGCACCCCCGATCAGGTTGTATGCGCGCTCGGCTGCCCTGACGTTCTTATCGGCCATGCTCCCGGAGAATCGGTTCCGCAGTGCGTGTTCCAGAGGTTCCAGCTGGATCTCGCCGGTGGCGGCGGCGAAAGCGCCCATCAGGGTCGTATTGGTGATGGGCACACCCAGTTCTTCAAGCGCAATAGTGGTCGCATCGATGGCGTAGACCTTCACGCCCTCCGGAACGTTGGCTTCGAAGTCGGGTCTCTCAGTGTTGACGATGGCGATGCCGCCTGCTTTCATGCCCATAAAGACATCTACATCCCCGATCAGGGTCGGGTCCTGCACGATGATGTAGTCGGGCTCGTAGACCTGACTGCGCAGCCGGATCTTTGCATCACTGAAGCGGACAAACGCCTGCACCGGGGCACCCCGCCGCTCCACGCCGAAGGCCGGGAATGCCTGGGCATACGCGCCGCCCTCAAATGCTGCGAAAGCAATGAGCTCGGCGGCGGTCACGGAGCCCTGACCGCCCCTG
>JALNXI010000302.1 GCA_023230425.1 Methanoculleus sp.
CGGAGATCTCCTCCGGGTCCTCCGGGAGGCAGAACCTCCAGGGAAAGGGCGGACGCCGAAACGAAACGGTCCTTCGTCCGGGCCTCCACCCGGATCTCCACGGTCCGCCCCTCGTAGCCCGTGCCGTCGAAGGATATGGTCCGTTCCGCCGTGGAGGCGATCCGTCTCCCGTCCGCGAACCAGATGTACCATTCGAACCCTTCGCCTCCAAGACCGAACTCCTCCGTCTCCGCCGTGAGAGGAACAATTTCGCCCGCCCGGAAGGAATCCACGGGGCAGGTCAGCCGAAGCCTCGGACGGGGCGTCTCCGCGGCGGAGAGAACGGTCACCGGGTGAACGGCCCGGACCCAGTCGGCTCCGGGAGGATCGGCGAGGACATGCACTTCCAGGACTTTCTTTCCCGGGGACGCGGGAGTCCACAGGATGCGGGACGTTGTGTCCCCCTCCAGGACCTCCCCGTCGCCGCCGGAGGCGAACTTCCAGCCGTACCGCGCCGATGTGAGCTCCCTGTCCAGGACGACCGTAAAACTCGCTTCCATCCCCTCGCCTGCGGTGTCCGGACCTGAAATCCGCACGCCGGGAGGGGTCTGCCTGCTGCGGAGGGATTCGAGATATTCCCTGTATTCGCTGATCATCCGGCGCCGCTCCGGAGTACCGGAGGGGTAGATCAGGGCCCCCGCCCTGGTACGAACGGCGGGCTGCAGGGTCTTTTCATCAGCCCCGTTCCGGCCGACGATCTCCTCCACGGCAACGGCCGCCTCCCGGAGGGCCTTTTTCGCCTCCTCGAGGTCTTTCCGGTCCTCTTCGAGGACGATCCGGATCGATTCGGGAGAGCAGGAGGGCTTCCTCACCAGGATGAAAAAGGCGCTCCACCGCTCCCGGAATTCCATAAGGGCGCCATGGACCTTCAGCCACTCCTCCCAGCCCGCGATAACCCCTTCCTGGGCTTCCCGCCCGCTTCCGGTCTTTTCGAGAAGGGAGGCGCCGCAGCCCAGTTCCTCTCCGATCTCCAGCAGTTTCTTTTCGTTCGTTCCCTGGTCGAAGGCCTTCCGCTTTTCCAGTTCGGCGATGACGTCGGCGAAGTACTGCCGGGTCACCGTTTTCACCTCCGAGACGTACTTCTCATACAGCCGCTCCCCGTACAGGCTGAGGTTCAGGTATCTCCGGGGCCAGACGGGGATGCCGCTCTGCCCGTCGGAGAGCTCCTTCCTCGCCAGGAGTTCGTGGTACATGGCGATGGACGGGTGAGTCCTCACCTGGGGCACGAGAATGTTGGAGATCTTCGGCACCAGTTCCGGCAGGGTGAAGGCCTCGTCCCGACTCACAGTGACCGCTCCTCCGCCGGGAATACGGTACGTTATGGAGTTCACCCTCCACGTCCCCTCCCGTGTCGGCTCGAAGGCTGTTCCCTCGTACAGTTCATCCACCATTTCGTCGTACTGCCACTGCTGCCACGTGCCCACGTACCACTCGGCGGCGGCGGTTCCCATGCCGTAGAGGGCCTCGGGGACGGCGAGCGTCGGGAAGAGAAGGTAGACCACGCCGATGGCCGCCCTGGTGTAGTTCTCCATGACCACTGCTTCAACGATATCTCCTCCCGGAACCCGGGACCGGAAGAGCTGGGTTGCCACGTTGGACACCGATTCGGACATGTCCTTCCCCTCCCGGAAGCCGCTCACGTAGGCGTAGAGCTCCTGGCCCAGGTTGACGGCCTTGAAGGGAAGGGAGTTCCCCACGGCGCCCAGGATGGACGCGTTGAGCCGGTCGTTGATCCTGCCGATGGGGATGGTTACCGCCCTGGTCTTTCCCCCGGGGCCGGGGAGAAACACTTCCGGGTTCATGGCCCGGAGACGGGCCACCGTGTGGTTGTCGAGAAAGTCGATCCAGTTGTTGAAGGCGTCGATGGCCCCGTCGGCGGTGGTGTAGGCTCCCTCGAAGAGGTGCCATGCCATGCCGACGGCCAGGTCGAGGGAACCGGGCTTTTCCGCGGCCAGGTCCAGGTAGCGCTTCATCCGCTCAAGCTCCGACGCCGGAATGTTGAGCACCGTCACCTTCAGGGCGTCGGCGAGGGCGATCATGGTCTCGTGGGCCTTCGGGGGGAAGTCCACTCCCTTCTCCACATAGGCTTTGAAGGTCTCTTCGAGCTCCGAGAGCAGTTTCCTCCGCTCCCCGTCCTTTTCCGCGGGGGTCCGGGCATCGTCGATGAGCTTCAGCCGGGCGTCGATACCCTTCGACACGTTGTCCCGGATCAGGGCGGAAGCCCGCTCCCCGAGGGAGAGGATCGCCCGGTCGAGGCCGGCGAAGTCCCGGGGATCCCCGAGGAGCGGTTCGCTGATCTCCAGGATGCGCTTCAGCCTCTGCCCGCCGTCCAACCCCCTGTTCTGCTTCACAAGGGTCACCTGCCGTGCCCAGGCCGCCAGGGCCATATCGCCGAGGGGGCCTTTGGCGATGGCGGCGCTCCGGTCCACGTATTTCGCCAGCTTGAGGATCTTCTCGTGGTAGGCGAGCCGGGCCTGCAGAGCGTCGGTGGTCATGTGGCGGAGCATCTCCAGGCTTACCGCCGGTTCCATGTCCGAGGTCATCCTGTCGGGAGGCTCGTCCATGAGCCGGGCAAGGTCGTCCGGGGCGCCGCCCCTCATCCGGAGGTTGTTCTTCAGATTGGCGAAGATGAAGACCCGCTCCACCGGGTCGGTGACATCCCGGTAGCCCACCTCCCCGTTTTCCAGTACGATCTCCTGCAGTCGTCCTCTTTTGAGGGAGTCCGTCTCCGCCCAGTCCGCGGCGGGCTGGGTGATGTACACGTCCAGGGTGGCCTGCCGGTGGGCTGTCACGAGGGCGTCCAAAGCCGTCATGTCCAGGCTGAAGCTCTCCCGGATGGCGGAAGAGATGAAATCCCTGAGGGCGGCGGCGTTCTCCGCCTGGGCCGCCAGTGTGGAGATATCGATGTCCCCCTCGAACCGGAGCTCTCCGTAGGATTCACGGGACGACGCGCCGGCATCCATGCGGATGAGATAGGGAAAATCGGGATGGGCGTCCCTGTAGCGCCGGACACCCTCGGCGAAGGCGTGCTCGACCCCCTTCCGCCGCACGTCCATGAGGAACCGTTCCGCTTCCCCGAAGGACCGCTCCCATGCCTCGAGGGCTCCGGGAAGGGCGTCCGCCGGGGAGAGGGCCCCCGTCTTCCGCAGCTCTTCACCCCGCAGGCGGATGAACTCCTCCTTGAAGGCCATCACGTCTCTCATGGCCATGCCGTCCCGCCCGAGGGACCGGAAAAACTCCATGC
>JALNXI010000303.1 GCA_023230425.1 Methanoculleus sp.
CGCCACCGAAAACCCGTTCGCCTCGCCCTTCATCGCAAGCCATGCAAACCCTGCCTGCTGGACGATCTCCGGCCCCGGCGGCCATTCCTCCCGGGGTCTGCCCTGCTGTTTTAACAGGGTCTTTGCCTCCATCACCACATCGTGGCGGTGGTGCTTTCCCTTCTCATCGCACTTCGTCCGGACGGGATTGGCACGGAGCACGAACGCAAGTTGCTGCCCGGAGCGGAGCACAGGATCGTAGAGTTTCGTCTGTATCGTCCACATCCCGCCCCGGTTCACCGGCTCACGCTCGCAGACCGAGTAGATCGTGGGCAACCCCTCGGCCTCCTCCACCCGGTAGAGAAAGTCCCGCTCCCGGTCGGGGCTATCGGTAAAGAGGTCCCAGACCATATGGTGCGCCTGGTACTCGCTTCCCATCGCCTCCCAGAACTCATGTTTCCCGGCCGCGTCAGGCCGGAGCCGTATTCTGCTCAGGAACATGGCGATCCGCTCCGCATAATGCCGTAATGCTCGGGCCGGCTCCCGAACTGCCACCGCTTCCGGCTCAACGGGGTGTCGTACCGCAGAGTCGTCTGGACCGCCGGGATCCCTGCGTCCTGATCGCCTTCCCAGAAGACCCGCAGATCGCCGTGGCGGAGCAGGCCCCGCAGCAGGTCGTCATCGGGAAACCGCACCGCCGCAAGCGCGGCCGCAAGGGTCTCGCCGGCAACGACCTGTGCATGCACCGGGAGAGCAAGCGGGCAGGACTTCCTGCCGAGATACAGGACAAACACCGGGTGGTTCAGGGCGTCCGCTAGCTCTTTCAGCGAGTGGGGGGCCGACGCCGAATCTCTCCAGATGCAGACCGTCGATACGGCATCGCACCGGTAATCCCGGGTGGAGAGCACCGTCGAGAGATCCTCGCGGGGTATCGCCAGTTCCTCCCGCCGGGTGGAAAACGAGTGCTTCTTTCTTCCCCTCCCTGCGGGCGGAACCTGGGATGTGTGGTAGTCCCGCAGCAGCACCCCGGGGGCATCCACCCGGACCGCCATCCGGTAGGCGTTCGAGAGCGCGGAAAGCCGCTCCTCCTCGTCACGGCGGATCCCCAGCGCCGCCGCGAGCAGCCCGAAGATTGCGGACCGGGACGGGTGATCGAACGTCGGGCGCGACTCCCCGACCGCGATATCGCCCCACGATGCCATCATGCCGTACAGGCGAAAGACGAGGAACTCATGCATGTTGACCAGCCACGAAATCCAGGACCTCTTGCAGCGTTCCCTCGCCGGCGTAAGCGTTCATCTCACAATGGGCGTCGCTGCAGTTCCCGTATACGGCATCCATCTTATCACGGGTCTCCTTCAGCGCTCCGATAGCGCTCCCGAGCAGGTCGTTCTCCTGCAACGGTCTCAGGTACGCGACCGAGAGCGAGCGGGGCTGCTGACACCCTTTCTCTGCAAGCAGGTATGACGCGTACGCCCGTGACGCAAAGCTGTTCTGCTTGCCGGTCGGCGCAACCTTTGCCGCCGCTTCGACGAGGGCGCGGAGAGCAGCCCCGGCAAGCGCTTCGTCGCCACCCAGGTTCTCGCGCAACAGATCGCGGTTGACACAGACGTAGAGGTAAAAGAGGCCTGAGGCGAACTCCGTCTCCCCGAGGTGTCCGGCGCCCATATCCTCATCACCCCGGTTGAGGTCGTCGACCGCCGTGAAATAGTCGTCCTCGACTGCGACCGCATGCACGGTGACCGCGTGGGAGACCTGCACCGCCGCCTCCGTGTTGTAGATCGGGGACGCTGCCAGCATACGGCCGAACATGGCGATATCTGCCGCGGTGTGCCGCTCCATCAGGAGTTTCTTATCGTTGTCGTCGGGGTCGCTCCCCGTGGCTGCCAGGTTTGCGATCAGCGCATCGATAGCAGCGATCTCTTCCGGGCTGAAGTGGGCGAGCTGCTCGATCTCGAGGGCGCCCTCACCGCCTTTCAGTTTTCCAAAGCCGCCGGCGATCCCCGCGGCCCACTTCCGGGCTTTATCCTCGCCGACAGGCTTGAATGCGACTGGTGCGCCCTTGGCGCCCGAAAGGATCCCTGCAAGGCTGACGCCCGATGTCAGGGACCGGTGGATCAGTCTCCCCATCTCCTTCGTCCTGATGCCCAGGTGCCCGGCAAGTGCGTCAGTAAAGATATGCGATGTCCTCCAGGCTCTCTTCAGGCTCTGCGACGAGACGCGCAGGCGCTGGGCGCCGCCCATCATGGCGGTCTTGGGTCTGCCGAGATCGTCACGGTTCAGGTTCGACGGCGGATACGATACGAGCATGTGTAACTGAATAAATTCACTCATGGTAACTCCTCCATTAATTACGCTTCATTCGGGGCTTTGTCATAGTACTCAAACGCCCAGGTGTTCTTCGTCCTCTCATTCCACCAGTAGACTCCGTCTGCAAGGCTCGCAATGTTCACGGAGCCGCCAAGCAGCCGGATTGTCCGGACCACCGCACCGTACAGGTCGTCGCGGTCCTCGACCTTGAGCAGCCGCCGGAAACGCAGCCCGCTCACCCGGGCACGGTCACTGCCGTCCTTCGGTGTTGCCATCTGCTGGGCGAACCGGAGCGAGTAGTCGTTCTCCCTGACATGCGAGAGAACCCCGGCCACCACGGCAAGTTTTTCAGCATCCACGGGGGCAATCCTGGAGAGGTTCTGGCGCAGCCGGTGGAACGCCGGGACAAACGCGACCTCCTGGCTGTTCCGGCAACGCCGGAGCGCCGCCCGATCTCCACGGGCATGGTCCAGACCCGCCCACCAGTCCATCAGGACCGATCTCGCGTCCGGGTTATTCATGAACGAAATATACTGCATCTGTTTCATGGGTGTTCACCTTGACGTACGGAGCGCTTTCGGGTTCCCCTGGGCTTTGCATCACTGTCGTCAGGATCCCGGGGGAGGTCGAGCGCATCGCGGATCTTCTTGTTTCTCGGTGAGGTGTAATTCCTGAGCATGCGCCGGGACAGGGCTATCCTTCGTGGGTCTGCGACACCGATGAGATCGGCCTGGGAATAGACCTTGAAAAGTCCTTCGGCCTCGCGGGAGAGGCTCGAAAGCCACTGCAGTTTCAGGGCGGTTGTATCCTCGCCCTTCTCCGTCGCCTCCCGCAACGCCTCCAGCACAGCGTAGAACTCGCTCTCGGTATCCTGCCAGAACCGGGAATCGACCTCGGGGATATTCCCGCCTGCGTCTTTTCGGTCCCCGAAGAGTGCTTTCCTGATGCAACTGCGGGTGCTCC
>JALNXI010000304.1 GCA_023230425.1 Methanoculleus sp.
GTGCTTGTCGTGGTGGAGGGCGAGTTGTTCTTTTGATATATACGGCTCAAGAGCATCAGGCGCGTAGGGCAGAGGTGACAGTTCATACTTCTTCAACGATGCAGTTGCTATCTTCTGTACAGCCATGGTTATCAAGTGTCACAGGGAGAGCAATCTATTTCATGGTGTCGGTTGCTGGTGGCCGTGCAACGGATCCCGTATAACCGTGCGCGTGACCCGGATCCCGGAAAGAGTCCGGGCCGCGGC
Organism: Methanoculleus sp.; assembly: GCA_023230425.1. Taxonomy (GTDB): domain Archaea; phylum Halobacteriota; class Methanomicrobia; order Methanomicrobiales; family Methanoculleaceae; genus Methanoculleus. Next base: position 247 of record JALNXI010000304.1, read on the forward strand.
GCGTGAGGGGCCATGTAGGTATCGGCACGGCCGTTCTCCTGCACGGACGGAGCTATTTTCATAGAAAGGTCTTTTACGGTCCCCGGCAGCGCCGAGGCATGGGGCAGCCAGAACCATAAGAGTTAAATAATCCGGTAGGGTGGATTGGTATCTGAACTGCCTCGTCTACTCTGTTGCAGGGAGTCCGATTTTGGCACTCCCGGCCCGGGCTATACATCCGCGAGGCGCCTTACACACTACGGTATCCGGACAGCGGTGGACCCCCATGAAGACGGCAGCACGTATATCTCTCTTTACCGCCACGCTCGTGGCGCTGCTCATCTTCGTCCTCTTCCGCGATCTTCACCTCATACTCGCCGGGGCTGAATGGAGCCTCCTTGCAAGGGTGCTCTCTCTTCTCCTGGTCGTCGTCACCGCATTCGGCGTGATACAGTTCATGAGTTATGCCGATCACCTCCTGCGGTCGCTCTACGCCTACCCGGAACACCCCGTAACGCCGCGGCAGGAGGCTGCACCCACCAGCCGCGCCGCGGTCTTCGTCCCCGTCTATAACGAGGAGCCTCGGGTGGTCGAGTCCTGCGTCCGGGCATGCATGGAAATCACCTATCCGGATGCCTCCGTCTACCTCCTCGACGACTCCACCGACGCCCAAAAGCGTGCATCGATGCAGGAGATTTGCCGCCGGTATCATCTTCGTTACGTTCATCGCGACCACCGGCAGGGATTCAAGGCGGGAGCGATCAACCACGCTCTCTCACTTCTTGACGGCGATACGCCGTATCTCCTGGTGATCGACGCCGACCAGAAGGTGAAGCCGACAATCCTCGCCGACCTCATCCCGGTCCTTGAGGCCGACCCCACCGTATCCTTCATCCAGACCCCCCAGTTCTTCCGGTCAGAACCGAACGACCCGATAAGCGTCACGTTCTCCTACCAGCAGCACATCTACAACAAGCATGTCTGCAGGGGGCTCTACGTCAACCGTACCGCCATGCTGACCGGCTCAAACTGCATCTTTCGGGTGAGCCACCTTGCCGCTATCGGGGGGATGGACGAGACATGCATCGCCGAAGACATCGCCACTGCCTTTTCCTTCCATCTCCGGGGTTTCCGGGGGATCTTCCTCGATGCCGTGTACGCGGAAGGTCTCGCGCCGCCGAACCTCGCGGCGTACTTCACGCAGCAACTCCGCTGGGCGTATGGAAACACCCAGCTCCTCGGAACGATCATGAGGCAGCTCGTACTTCGCCCCCGAAGTATGACCCCGCTGCTGTGGCTTGAGTTTGTCGTGATCGTCTCGATCTACCTGCTCGGCGGGGTGAGCGTAGCGCTCTTCCTCCTCCCCATCGCCACACTGCTCTTCGGCATTCCGATCCTGCCGGTATGGCTCCCCCCGGTCTTTGCCGTGGTGCTTGCCGTGGTGATCGCTATCCAGGTCATCATCAGCATCCGTGAGCGGCAGTATTCCCTGCGCGACCTTGCGTTCTCGCAGGCGCTCTTCAACACGCTCGCCTTCGTATACGCCCGAGCGATCTGGTATGCCGTCTCCGGAAAGCAACTGCCGTTCGTTGTGACGCCAAAAGTGGTGTCAGGGAACGCCGGTCGGTCCCGTGTCAGGATAGCCCCGATCCTCATCGTGATTGCGGCTGTTCTGGTATCGATGCTTGCCGGCATCATGCGGCTCATCTCCAGGTGGCCGGACTCCGGCATGGCCATCCCGCTCTTCTGGGCAAGTTATACGGTGGTCGTCCTCTCGTCGTTTCTGGTGGTCTGGCGGAGAGATGGGAGGCGGGCGCCCGGAGACGGTATGGACTGAAACGTTGTCCGGACCGGTCGGCCGTCCCGGCATCGTGAAACGTGAGCCCTGAAGCGTTGGTACAGGCCCTGCCGGCTCAAAAAAGGGTTCGTTCGGGGAGGGGCCTTATCGGAACCTCTGCCAGAGGATCCTCCCCATCACCCGGAAGGTAAAGTCGAGCTCATCGAAGATGGGGATGCCGTTTTCTTTGAGGATCTTGCGGCCTCGTTCCATGGACCCACCACCGAGCAGCGTCCCGACGATCATGTTCTCGGTCTTCTCCGAGAACCGGATGATCTGGTTTGCCAGCTGGTCGGACCCTATGACGAGGTTTGGGAACCCGACGACGAAAGCGATGTCCCAGCAGTCCTGGTGCTTGGCGAGCACGCTGAATACCTGGTCAAACCGCTTCTCATTGGCATCGCCAAGGAGATCGATCGGGTTATTCTTGTTCCAGAACTCGGGCAGGAGATCGTTGAGTTCCTTGAGAACCTTCGGCGGCAGGGTGATGAGGTCGATGCCGTAGCGTTCGGCGTAGTCGGAAGAGAGAACGGCGAACCCGCCGGCGTTCGTGATCACGACCGCCCGCTTGCCGCGGGGATAGCCTTTCGGGAGCGCGAGCATCTCCGCGACCTGGAATGTGCCGGTCAGGGTGTGGACGGGGATGACACCGGACTCACGGAACGCTTCCATATAAACGTCGTACGACCCCGAGAGCGAACCTGTGTGGGACGACGCCGCCGCTTGCCCTTTCTCGGATGAACCGGACTTGATCGCCACGACGGGTTTGGTCTTTGCGACCTCGCTGACCACCTTCATGAAGGTCTTGCCATCCTGGACCTCCTCGATGTAGAGGATGATGCCCTTGGTCTTTGGATCGCGCTCCACAAACCTGAGGTAGTCGATGAAGTTGAGGTCCGCCTGGTTGCCCACCGAGATGACGGCGGAGAACCCGATATCCTGCGCGATGCTCCAGTCGACCACCGTATTGATGATGGCGCCGCTCTGGGAGATGAAGGCGATGTTGCCGGGTTTAGGCGATTCGTGGACGTAGGTGGTATCGATGCCCTTCGGGGGGACGATCAGCCCGAGGCAGTTCGGGCCCACGATCCGCGTGCCGTAGCCCTTTGCGATCTCGAGAACCCGGTCTTCCAGTGCCTTTCCTCCCTCGCCCATCTCTTTGAACCCGGCTGTGATGATGACCGCCATG
>JALNXI010000305.1 GCA_023230425.1 Methanoculleus sp.
GACGAATTTCTCGTATCCCAGCCCGTCTATCATCAGTCCGGCGAAGAGATCGGCGATGTCGTCGGTGGTCATGGGCTTTCGGTCGGAGAACCCCTGTCCGGGGATGGACGGGACGACCACATCGAATGAATCGGTCAGCATCGGGATGACCCTGTGGTAGCGGTAGAAGGAGTCGGGCCAGCCGTGGAGCAGGAGGAGCGGCGTCGTGTCCGGCCCCCTGGAACGCTCATGGATGAAGTGAATCCCCACCCCGTCGACCTCCGTCCTGAAGTGAGCGAAGGTGTTGAGCGCGGCTTCGTGCCTGCGCCAGTCGTACCGGTGCTGCCAGTAGTCGACGAGGTCTTTCATATACGGAAGAGCGGTGCCGTACTCCCAGCCGGCACCGTCATCGGGCCACCGGGTGTTGGCGAGCCGCCGGCGCAGATTATCGAGGGTCGCCTCCGGAACGGCTATGGTGAAGGGTTCGATCTTCATGCGGTCGGTCCTCCTTCTTGTGCTCAGTTCTCTCCCGGCGGTGCGGCATGCCGGGAGGGTGTGGACTCTGGAGGGTATCGCTCGCATATATGTATTCTTCCGGTACCTTACGCGCAAAAAACGTGGAGAGGAGTTCGTTTGGGAGACTACTGTTTTGCCTTTCTCTTTGCGAGAACGGTGCTTTTTTCTATCGATCTCTGCAGGGGCTGGACCATGTAGGTGGGCATATTCTTCACCACTTCCCGCCTGATGCCGGGGATGTTCATAATGAGAGAGGTCGCCCGGGTGCTGATCCTCTGCAGATAATTCCGAGTGGGGAAGTCGTATAACCCGTGCTGCCGGTAATACCGGTCATCCGCCTTGAAGACCGCCCGCATTCCTCTCCAGATCTCATCCCGGAAGATTTTATGGCCGCCCACGGCAGGGAAGGTGACCGGTGCGATATACCCCCGGTCCGAGAGCCTCATGGAGCGTTCGGCCAGGGCGTGCAGGGCGGCGTCGATCTCGGCCGGGTCTCCCGGCTCGTTGGTCACAATCCCTGCAAGGTTGGCTTCTTCCGTCATCACCAGGCTCGTGAGAACCTCCCGGAGATTCGCGAGATGGCCAAGCGATCCTTCCACCAGGTATGCGATCTGCTTTCCCTCAAATGCCGGTACGTGGCCGTTGTAGAAACTTCTGTCGAAAAATTGCTTCCAGGTAGCCGAAAGGAAGCGGTCCCGGACGGTCCCGGCGATGACCAGAACATCCGCCGGAATGACATACTTCTCCCAGAACGCCCGGAACCCGTCGTCATAGATACAGGTGTTGTCGAATGCGCACCGGCAGCATCCCAGGCAGGCACCTTTCATCATGGAGTCCTGGATGTGGGCAACCAGGATTGGATCTGCATAACACGCCGCGAGCTCGCCAACCATCGCCGCGAGATCGGAGCCCGGTTCCGCATCGTGCAGGATGACCACCCGTTTTCCGTGGGTATCCACCGTGACCGGCGGGCTCTTTGGGATGTAATGAGAAGAGATTGCGGGTAACAGTGGGAACTCTTCCTGAATCGGCCGCTGTTCTGTAATCGCCTCAAGGAAATCGGAGAAGAACTGGATAAGTTGCTCCTGAGATGCTTCCTTTTCGAGATCCTGCATGTGAGCCGAGTAGAAACCAACATAGCGCATGCCGAGGTCGTCGCAGACTCCGTGCAGGTAGGCGTGGGCGGTGTGATCGAAGAAGTGAATGGAGGTGGTGAGCGCAGCGGTGTACTTCCCCGAAAACGTCTCCATCGCATTCCGGTCGCCTACCAGTTCGATGAAACGCTTCAACTGGGCCGGGATCAGCATACAATAGACCGGGGTTGCCCAGAGCACGCCATCACACTGCTTTACTGTGGCAAGCAGCCTGTACCATACCTCTTCCTGCTGCTCAATCGTCCTGATATCCCGGCCAACATGCGCCACGGAGAAGATATGCTCCGGAAATGCCTGCTCAAGAAACCGAACATACTGCAGGGTGACGCTCTTCTCTCCCTTGGGGCTCCCGGAAATGACACAGATCTGCATGATTTCGCCTGTTCACACTTTATATACGGATCTGAAGCAGGCGGGGAGATATACCTTGCGGGAAGGCGGGGTTACGCACCGGTTCGTAACCCGCTCGCGGCCCATCCGGGGAGTGCGCCGAGAACGAGCAGCATGCTGACCGCGATGAACGTGAACTTGATCGGCGAGAACACGGCGGTAATCGCCGCGACCCCGTAGAGTTCTCCCGGACAGGCGAGGAGCATCGCGATAACCCCGATGTTCTCGCAGTAGTCGGCAACGCCCGCGACGAGCGGGACGAGGTTGAGGCGCATCCAGGGACTCTCCGCCGGGAGCCACCGGGAGAGGAGCCAGGATATCGCAACCGCATAAAAGAGCGTATACGCCAGCGGGAAGATGAGGTCGAGCGGCACGATCCGCGTCAGGTAAAACGCCCGCCCGGCGTCTCCGAGCGCCGCAAGCATCGCGTATGCCTGCACCGGGGTGTAGGTGAACGCCATGTCGAGGATCCCGGCGCCGCCCGTGATCTCTGCGAGCGCAGGAAGACCGAACGGCCGGCCGTTGATCAGGGCCGCCGAGACGGCGAAGAAGGTGAACGACGCAAGGAGCGCTCTTCCCGACGAGATCTTCTGGATGGCGGAGGAGACCCTGCCGACGATCACAGCCTCCCCCTCCACGCGTAGCTGACGGCGTTATCCGGGCAGGATATGCAGACGAAGGCGATCAGCGCCATCCGTATCTTCTGGCGCAGTGCAGGCCGGGTCGTTGGTGCCATACGGATCTCCGCAGCCGGGGCGGGTGCTCACCGGCCCTGTACGCCGTAGGTGATGGCCCCCTCCGGGCAGGCGTCGGCGCAAGCGGCGCAGAGGATACACTCGGTGCTCTCCATCTGCCCCTCCTTGACCCTGCCGTGGACGTCGAGGCCCATCGGGCACGCCTTCGAGCACTGTTCACAGTCGATGCAGCGGCCGGCGTCGGCGGCGAGCTGCAGGGCGGGCCAGCCGATGGCGTTCCTTATCTTCCGGCCGACGATCATCAGGGCGGCAATCGGGCAGACGACACGGCAGAAGCCGCGACGGCCCATGACGAACGCGACGGCGAAGATCCCGAGGAAGATGAAGCCCGCGATCATCAGGGTCTCGAAGGAGGTGATCGAGAGACCGTTCACCGTGCCGTAGAGGGGATCGACCGCGAGGATACCGCCGGCACCGATGAAGAGGTACGCAATCAGCACA
>JALNXI010000306.1 GCA_023230425.1 Methanoculleus sp.
ATCTCCCCGGTGCTGGCGCATTCTACCTTTCCCGGTTCATAGGCGTTCCGGTACTCTCCGATATCCAAAGGCTGAACCATCAATCTCACCAGATCCCTGATCGCAGGTATACCGCAGGATGTCGCATGCATTAAAAAAGGTTCCCGGAATTTCACTCCCGCTACTGGATGGTACGATAGGTGGTTTTACTTACTTTCGCGCTTATGTGTAGTATGTCTGTATGCGGCTCCGCACGGGGCCGCGAGAATCGGTGAGATCATGAGGATTGCAATTGCACAGGACGGAAATAAGGTATCCGAACACTTCGGGCACTGCGGGGAGTATGCGATATTTGACGTAGAGGATTCGATCATCTACCGGAGGGACGACCTCCCGAGCCCCGGCCACGAACCCGGACGGCTCCCGGTCTTCCTCGCGGAGCACAGGGTCAACCTGATCATCGCCGGTGGGATGGGGCCGCGGGCCGTCGACATCTTCCACGAGAACGGTATCGAGGTGCTCCTCGGCATCAGCGGAAACGTTGATTATGTCGCACAGGACTATATCGCCGGCCGCCTCTCGCCGGGGGAGAGCTCCTGCCATCACGAAGACGGCGGGGAGTGCGACGGGGCGCACTGAGCATGCCGGCGGTGGTTGATCCAGAGGGATGCACAGGGTGCGAAACGTGTGTGGCGGTCTGCCCTGCGGCCGCGATCGCTATGGAGGGCGACAGGGCGAAGGTCGACCCCGGGCTCTGTGTAGACTGCGGAACCTGCGTGGACGAATGTCCGGCAGGCGTCATCTCGCTTGAGTGACGCGGTAGCATCCCATCCATAGTATTATGCTCATATGAGCGAAAATCACCAGAGGAGTGTATTACCATGATAGTTGGCATCACAGCACGTGCAGCAGGCACGGACGCCCCGGTCGAGCAGCGGTTCGGTCGGGCACCTTACTTTGTCTTCGTCGATACGGAGACCGGGAAGTCGGAATCGGTTGAGAATCCCCTCGTAGACGCTGCCGGCGGGGTTGGGCCCCGGGCGGCGCAGTTGCTCGCGGAACACGGCGCGAGCGTGCTGATCACCGGTCAGGTCGGTGGGAACGCCGCCCGGGCGCTCGAAGCAGGCGGGGTCAAGGCTTACGCCTACCGCGGAAGCGGCAGCGTGGCCGATGCCCTCGCGGAATATACCGCCGGAACCCTGCAGCCGCTTTCCCTCTCCTGAAGCGGGACCCAGCATGAAGATCACGATTGCAAGCGGTAAAGGCGGCACCGGGAAGAGCACGGTGGCGGCGAACCTCGCCTACACCCTCGCCCGTTCCCGCGAGGTGGTGCTCGTCGACTGCGACGTCGAGGAGCCGAACCTCCATCTCTTCTTCCCGGCCCCTGCCGTGGACGTGCCGGTGACAACGCCGGTCCCGGAGATCGATCCTGCTAGTTGCACCCTCTGCGGGGAGTGCGGGAAGTTCTGCCGCTTCGGGGCTCTTTCTGTCCTCAAAGACCGCGTTCTCGTCTTCCCGGAACTCTGCCACTCCTGCGGGGGCTGTGTCCTCGTCTGCCCGCAGGGAGCCGTCCGGGAAATCCCGCGCACCGTCGGTCGGGTGGCATGCTCCCGCCCGCTGCCTGCCCTCACGCTGATCAGCGGTGTCTTAAACGAAGGAGAGGTGCAGGCACCGACGGTCATCAAGGCGGCCAAGATGCTCGCGGAAGGGCACCCGCTCACCCTCTATGACGCCTCCCCGGGGATCGCCTGCCCGGTGATCGAGACCCTCGAGGGGAGCGATGTCTGCGTCCTGGTCACGGAATCGACGCCGTTCGGGTTGCACGACCTCCGCCTCGCGGCCGAGGTGGCTGAGCGGGTCGGCATCGGAGCCGGCGTCGTGATCAACCGGAGCGATGGGCAGGACGAGGCGACCCTCGGGTTCTACCGGGAGCGCGGGCTCCCCATCCTCATGACCATCCCATTCTCCCGGGAGATCGCCGCAGTCCAGAACCGGGGCGGGCTCATCTGCCGTGACCTCCCGGGATGGGAGGAGCAGTTCGCCGATCTCTTTAGCGAGATCGTGAAGATCGCGGGGGTGAGCCTGTGATCCGGCTCGCGGTCGTCAGCGGCAAGGGCGGCACGGGGAAGACGATGGTGGCGGCTGCGCTCGCGGATATCAGTGCCGTGCCGCAGGTACTTGTCGACTGTGACGTGGACGCCGCGAACCTGGAACTCCTCTTCGAACCCCGGCGGCTCACCACGGAGGAGTTCCGGGGGCTCGCGGCGGCCCGGATCGACCCGGCCCTCTGCCGCAACTGCGGAATCTGCGCGGACCACTGCCGGTTCGGAGCAATCGTGCGCCGGGATGACGCCTGGGTGGTGGACGCCCTGCATTGTGAGGGCTGTGCTGTCTGCACGTACGTCTGCCCCATGGGGGCGATACGGATGGAACCCCGCGTCTGCGGCGAGATCTACACCTCGGCGACGGACCGGGGGGACCTCGCCCACGCCCGGCTCTTCCCGGGCGCCGGGAATTCGGGGCTGCTCGTCACCGAGGTGAAGAAGCGGGCCATGAACCTTGCGGGCGGTGCCGACCTGATCCTCGCCGACGGCCCGCCGGGGATCGGGTGTCCGCTGATCGCGACGGTCGGCGGGATGGACGCGGTCCTCATCGTCACGGAGCCGGGGGTATCTGCGCTCCACGATCTCGGAAGATTGGTGACGGTCTGCCGACGCTTCGGTGTCCGGATCTTCGTCGCGATCAACCGGTTCGACCTCGCGGAGGATATCTGCGAAAGGATCGAGGAGTACTGCAGGAAGGAGGAGATCCTGGTGGCAGGAAAGATCCCGTTCGATCCGATAGTTATCGAAGCGGTCCGGAACGGCCGGCCCGTGACCCGGAGCGAGTCCCCGGCGACGGACGCTCTCCGGGACCTCCGGGATACCCTCTTCTCCGAACTCGGGCTCCGGTGAGCCCGCTCTCCCGGGGATGACCACGTACCCCGGGCTCTTCTTTATGCCTCCGGGCCGCTCTGCTCGGGGTGAATGGAGCATTACCGGAGATCCGGCAGGGGTTTCGTGACTCTCCGGTTTCAACCGGAGATCCACTTGCTAACGTTTCTTCGAAAAAGAAGAATGTATTGGTTTAGAACCGGGGTTTTCTGTGCTTCGGGAGGCAGTCCTGGCAATATACGGGTCTGCCCTCAGTCGGCTTGAACGGGACTTCGCACTCTTTCCCACAGTCTGAACAA
>JALNXI010000307.1 GCA_023230425.1 Methanoculleus sp.
GGGGCTCTTTGCGAGTTTCACCGCGACCGGTGACCCCCGCAGATCGAGGGCATTCTTGAGCGTCTCTGCAATCTCCGCGTAGGAGACCTCCGTGCGCATCTGGTCTTCCATGATCGTGCTCACTCCACTGTGGAGATAGTCCCCGTGGTCACTCATAAAATCTCGGTTTGAGGTATCAGAGGTTGCGCAGTTTGTGGTTCACCTTCTCGAAGAAGGGTTTCCCGGTATGGACGAAGAGGGCAGACTCGTCCGACTTCTTCACCGTGACCGTGGCCTCCCGTTCGAGCTCGAACGTGCTCTGCCCGTCGATGACGAGGTGCGCCGGCTTCTCGGTCTCAAGGGTGATCTCGAGGTTCCTCCCGGTGCTTATGATGTGGGGGCGGGACGAGAGCATGTAGGGCGCGAGCGGCACGAGGAGGAACCCCTCGATCTGCGGGTCGACGATCGGCCCTCCTGCGCTCATGGCATACGCGGTCGACCCGGTCGGGGTCGATATGAGCAGACCGTCGGCCCTGAACCGCTCGGCGGGCGTCCCGTCGACGTAGACGCCGAACCGGAGCATCTTCGCCGGTCGGTCGGTGACGATGACCGCCTCGTTGAGGGCATCGCCGAGCCATCTCCCGTCGACGGAGAGGCTGACCCGCAGCCGGCGCTCGACCTGGAACCCGTTTTCGTGGGCGGCGAAGAACGCGCGTGCTTCGTCGGGCTCCAGGTCCGCAAGGAACCCTACCTCGCCCCAGTTGATACCGAGGACCGGGATCTGCTTCTTCATCTGGTGGACGGTGAGGAGGACCGACCCGTCGCCGCCGACGACCACGACCAGGTCGCCGTCGATCGCTTCAAACGGTATGCCTCCCCCCCCGAGGTGCCTTGCCGTGCCCTCTTCGAGGACGACGTCATGCCCCAGACCTTTGAGGTCCCGGGCAAGGTCTGCTGTGTAGCGGAGTGCATCCGCATCGTCGATACGTGATACAAGCACTATCTTCATATGCGGCTTACCTCAGATACTCGATGACCTTGTTGTGCACGACGCTGTTCGTGGCAACGAGGCTCCGCCCGACGGAGACTTCGTCCGGGAAGGTGAGGATGCTCCCCTCAAGGTCAGAGACTGTTCCGCCGGCTTCCTCGCAGACCAGCATCCCCGCCGCCGCATCCGTGACGCGGAGCGTCCCCCGCACGTCGACAAAGCCGTCGATGCGGCCGCACCCGACGTAGCAGAGTTCGAGCGCCGATGCGCCGAGGAGGCGCCACCGCCGGATCTTCCGGTTGAGTTCCTGCACGCGGGTCGGGTCGAACTTCCGGCCGTAAACGCTCATGGCGCTCTCTTCGAGGAGGGATGTCCCAGAGACATGGATGGGGTGCCCGTCGAGGTAGGCGCCGTGTCCCCGGACGGCGTGGAACGTCTCGCCTGTGGCGAGGTTCTGGACGTACCCCTGTCGGACGATCCCCTCTTCAGCATACGCTATAGAGAGGGCGTAGAAGGGTATCCCGACCACGGCGTTGTAGGTGCCGTCGACCGGGTCGAGGAAGATGGTTCCCCGCTCCCCGCCCATGTCGGCGCACCCGAGTTCTTCGCTGATCAGGCGCCGGCAGAACGGGTGGCGCGCGAAGTAGTCAACGATGATATCTTCTGCGACCTGGTCTATCTTCTTCGTGGGCGTGCCGTCCGCGCCCATCTTCACACACTCCCCTGCTTCCGGCATGCCGACCATGCTGGCTACTGCATCCCTGACAACCCCTGCCAGGTCGTCGCATGCCCGGATGAACTCCATCAAAGACTTCTCGTGCCTCCTCTCATTCTACGGTGTATTTATGTAATGCAATCCAGATACATTAAGCACGCGTTTGTTGAGTGTGGGACAATATGAAGGAACAGACAGAAGTTGGAAAACTAAAAGAGGGACGCTACGTCGTCGTTGATGAAGAGCCTTGCAGGATTGTCTCCATCGCTATATCCAAGCCCGGGAAGCACGGGGCAGCCAAGTCCCGGATCGACTGTATCGGCATCTTTGACGGGGTCAAGCGCTCAATCGTCCAGCCGGTATCGGCGAAGACCTATGTCCCTATTGTGGAGCGAAAGACGGCGCAGGTCATATCGATCGCCGGCGCAACCATCCAGCTCATGGATGTCAAGGACTTTGATATGTTCGAGCTCACCGTGACCGAAGAGCAGGTCGCCAACCTGGAACCCGGCAAGGAGATCGCTTACATAGCATCGCTGGGCAAGAAGAAGCTTGAGTGACGTGTTCTGGCTCTCGAAGACGGGCATGCACGAGCTTGCCCACCTCCATTTTGCGGATGCGGATGCGTCCTACGAGGACGCCCGCTACGCCGTCTTCGGTGTGCCCTACGACGGCACGACGTCGTTTAAACCGGGGACGCGGTTCGGCCCCCGGGCGATCCGGGAGTTGTCGTTCAACTTCGAGTCCTACGAGCCTTCGTCCGGGATCGATCTCGCTGAGGTTCCGGTCACGGATCTCGGCGATCTCGAGGTTGTAAAGGTTCCCGAGGCCCTGGTCGACCAGGTGGCCGACGTTACAGGGGATATAGTCCGCGACGGGAAGGTGCCGGTGATGCTCGGCGGCGAGCATACCGCCACAATCGGTGCGGTCAGGGCCGTCCACCCTGAGGTCTACGTCGTCTGCGACGCGCACCTGGACCTGCGGGACGAGCTTGACGGGACAGGCTACAGCCACGGCTGCGTCACCCGGCGCGTCCTCGATACGGTTGACGATGTCGTCATCATAGGTGCCCGGAGCGGTGATTCCGAGCAGTTCGCGGTTGCAGCGGAGAAGACGCGGCTGTATACCGCCGATACGGTGCGGGATTTGGGGATCGCGGCCGTCCTCCGGGAGGTCCGGGAGCATATTGCCGGGAAGAGGGTCTACCTCTCGATCGACGCCGACGCGATCGACTGCTGCCTCACCCCCGGGCTCGGGACACCCGAGCCGTTCGGGCTGACGCCGCTCGACATCCGGGAGGTCGTGCGGACCCTCGCGCCGCACGCCGCCGGGTTCGATTACGTCGAGGTCGCTCCGTTCGATTCCGGGCAGACGGCGGCGGTGGCGGCGCAGATGGTGCGGGAGTTCATCGCGCGGCACTGGGTCGCGGAGCGGTGAAGAGCCGGGGTCTTTTCTTGATGTTCCCGTCGATGATACGTCTGGTGGAGCGCACCCCCCTCAAAGATCTGGGGGTTATGTCTCCC
>JALNXI010000308.1 GCA_023230425.1 Methanoculleus sp.
CCTCAAACCTGGGGGGCACCTTATCCTGATGCTCAAGACCCGGAGCGTGGATGTCCGGAGGGACCCGGCCGAGGTGCTGGCGGAGGCCCGGGCCGGGCTTGAGCGGCACCTCGACGTGGTGGAGGTCCGGTGGCTTGAACCCTACCACCACGACCATGCCGCGATCGTCTGCTCCTCCCGAGGATAGTATATATTAGATGGGGGGCGAACTCCTTCGCATGGACCGGGTCGTCTTCAACCCCTTCTCTCCCTTGATGTTTCTCCTCCTCTTCGGGTTGCTCATACTCTTCGGGCTCGCTATCATCCTCTTTCCGATCCTCTTCCTGACGGCGATCGGGGCGACGTTCACGAAGCTCGGGTTCTCCTGGCGGGAGGCACTCCTGATCCTTCTCCTGACGCTCGCCGGGAGTTTCATCAACATACCGGTCCGGACACTGGAGAGCCACGCCGTACCGGCGTACGACCGCTACGTTGCTATGTACGGGCGGCTCTACCGGATCCCGCAGCAGGTTCCGCGGACGGTCCTTGCGGTCAACGTCGGCGGCGCCCTCATTCCGCTCGCGATATCGCTCTACCTGCTCTACGACTCGGTCGTGATCAGCGGTGGCTATCAGGTTCTCGGGCTCGCCCTTGCCGGGGTGGCGGTCGTGACGGTCGCGACGAAACTCGTCGCCCGCCCGGTGCCGGGTCTCGGGATAGCGACGCCGTTCTTCATCCCGCCGCTTGCGGCGCTCTTTGCGGCGCTCGTCCTCTCGGTGTTTGCGGGCGGAGTCCCGGCCGCGGCGGTGATCATCGCCTACGTGAGCGGGACGCTCGGGACCCTGATCGGGGCGGACCTCCTCAACCTTCACCATATCGCGGAACTGGGGGCGCCGATGGCGAGCATCGGCGGGGCGGGGACGTTCGATGGGATATTTCTCTCCGGGATCATCGCGGCGCTTCTGGCGTGAGACGGTAGAGCGTCAGGAGGGATCTGATGGCCGGGCCCCGGTCCTGGCGAAGCCTGAGGAGTCCGTCCGGCTCCGGGTTTGTGGGGTGGATGAATGCTCCAGGGTATCTGATGATCCCACGCACCTCAGGTTGCCTCATGCAGAAGTGCGCGAAGATCATGTGGTTGCTACTGCTTTCCTTGAAGGCACACCGGCGGAATACGAAGCCCTCATCATCGCTATGAAAGAACGGGCCAGACGGGAGGTACAAGCCGAAAGGGAACAAGCAGTTGATAGACCCGTTATGGCGCCATGTAAACCCTAATACATATTAACTGGGGGGAGACACGACACTGTACTACAAAGCACCTAAAACTACGCGGGGATGATGTACAATATGGCCCAGAAAATTGAATTAGGTCTCTATCTCGAAGGCGACGATGCCCGCCGCTTTGAGAAATACATGGCGGACCCCGACCGCTATGATACTCCGGAAGGGCGGGAGATGACCCGCCGGGTACGTGATCACGGAGAGGAACTTGTGAAAGCCATCCGCTGAAAATATTCAATTTATTTTGCTCGATCAAGATGCCTTCCAGGAACTTTCTCACGGCTTCGGATGTCAGGTTACCAAAAATAATTCTATCTTTGCGGGGTTGAAGGGGCGCCGCGATTCCCCTCCCCCCTTGCGGAGGGAGCCCTCTCGCTCATGCCCCGCGAAGGTAGAGATACAGAGATCGATGTCCGACCCTGCCCTCGCCCGTTCTTCAGCAACGGAGCCGTAGAGGATGATGAAGCGGACCTTCTCGAAACCCTTGACCGTCTTGAGCCGCTCAAGTGCATGCCGGACTAAACGGTTCACTCGCTTTCACCCCCGGGGCGTGCCCATAGTTCTAGATGGGTTCGCTCGCGGATTAACGTTTCCCGCGGCGGGGACCGGGCCGGGCCGATCGTCTGCCTCCCGTGCGGAGATCATCCGGGCTTCCCCCAGGCAATCGCTCAGCCTCACAATCACAAAATAAGGTGGGATAAACCGCTACCTGGTGAGCCGGCTCCATTCTTCACGGGATATACCTGCCTGCCGGAGGATGCGCACGAGCAGGTCGACACTGATCTCTGACCTGTGTGGGTTTGGGATGGTCAGAACGAGATCTCCTCTCACCATGAATGGGTGTCTGCCTCCCCGGCATGGCCCCTCGAATCCCAGGGCCTGAAGGTTCTTCACAAGCTGGTTCCATGAGATAGGTCTGATCCTATGCTCCGGCACCTGTATCCACCCTGACGATCTCTCCCACTGTGTGGCCGGCGACCGGAGGTATTGGGAGGCCGCGCCGGAGCCGTACAATCAACCATTCATCGATGACGCTGGCAAGATTTCTCCTGCACTCTTCCAGCGTCCTGCCGGTCGCAAAGACACCGGGAAGTTCTGGAACTTCTCCGTAATACGGTTCATCATCCTCGATGATCTCGTAGTTGGCGTGTTCGAGTGCCGCGTTGATGTACTCAAGGATCATTGCATACTCCAATGGGAGTGCCCCCGCATATAGGGTTTCGCTTTCCCTGGTCGAGCGAGATCGCGACTGCCGTTGTTGGGCCATTTAGTACCGGCATAAGGAGCCTCAAATGCCGTGAAGGTAACCATACGGGGGATTCATGCGATTCAGACGAAGGGATGCTGCGATTCCCCTCCCGGCCGTGCCGCACGCCTGTGCCCCGCAGAGGCAGATCTCTGGGGGATAGAGGTTTCCTCTCTTCTGCAGGGTCAGTACTTCCGGTAGATTTTGCTTCGATTTCCAACCTCAATCACGGTGATAACCATCGTATTACCCTCGATTATGAGAATTACCCGGTATTGTCCCATGCGAAGGGAGTACACCGGAGTGCTCTGGTGTCCTTTCAGTTTCTTAACGTGAGATTGAGGGTGCGGTTCGTCTGCCAGGGCATAGAGTTCATCTTTAATCCGCTGGGCGTCAGGATCCGGGATCTTGTTGAAATCTCGCTCGGCACCGGGCAGGATGATCAGTCGCCAGATCATTTAAGGCCCCGTTCCTGCTGTGTTGCATAATTCGGTAGTGCTCCAGCATCGAACTGATAATCGATCTCGGTGGATCCGACCGAAAATTTCCGTTATCGGGCTCTGGTAACGCCCACCCAATTCCGGCTGTCGTTCATCCCTGACGAGATTGGTGCCGGACCCGGCCTGTCCCTGAGTTCGACCTGTTCTCGCAAGCATGTCCTCATGCTGTGGACCGTGGTGGCTATC
>JALNXI010000309.1 GCA_023230425.1 Methanoculleus sp.
ATGATGGAGATATGCGAGGTCCTCCGGCGTCATAGATCACCACGGCATCACGGTATATTGCATCGGCAAGGTAGGGGCTCACGGCGTTCTCGGTGACAAGGTCCACCTTCATGCCAAGAGCCCGGGCAAGTTCGTCCTCGATCCTGACAAGTGAAAAGAGGCTTTTTTTGCGGGCGAACCGGACCAGGATATCGATATCGCTCGCCGGTCCAGCGGAACCCCGCGCATAGGAGCCGAAGATCGCGATCCATTCGGCATCGTTCCTGGTGAGTATCGCGACGATGGTCTCCCGCGCTGTCCTGGTCAATGTACGTCCTGCCATTTCACCCGACCGTGTCTATGCTGGTTAGTATGACGCTCACCCCGTATCAGTCTTTTGAAGGACAAAGCGGCTTTCCGGGAGAGGGGGGAGGACCGGCCTCTCCTGAAGGTGGGGCAGCCGCGGCAGGGCAAGCATTTTCCGCCGGATTTCCAGATATACTCCTTACGGCCAGGCGTTGTCGTTCACCTCACCCCCTCCCGGCCGTTCCACTCCCGGACGAGCCTCGCGTAGCACCCCTCGCAGACCTTCGCATGCGCCTCCCGCGAGCGGTACACCGCCCTCTTCTCGCCGCAGACATCGCACCGGCCGAGTTCGACCTTTGTCCGGGTAAACGTCCGGTGGTCGAGGACCCCGGGGAGCGGCTGCACCTTCGCCGGCCGCTTTGCCTTCTTGAGGCAGTCGTAACAGAGGTAGACCCCTCCGCCGCCCCGTTTGACCGACGATGTCGGCCGGCGGCCGCAGATGTGGCAGGGCTCGTTTTTTTCGACCGGGAGGGCGATATAGTCCGCGGGGTCGACCGGGACAGTCGTTTTCACATTTACACTCGTTTTCACATCTTTACACCCTGATTTACACCTCGAAAATCCGCCATATGGAGCCGGCTCCCGGATCGGCCGGTTATTATCCGGAATATCCAGGATGTTTTCACCACTGCGGATTTCAGAGATACCGGAAGTCGGGTCACCCGCCCCCGCAGGCAGGCTCTCCGTTCCCGGAAACTGGTGTAAATTACTACTCTGATCGGTACAAATCTCTGTACATATCTCTCCAATAGAGCAATCCCCACTATTATGGCCGGGATCTTCGTTTTCACTTTTTCCGGTTTTCTGGTGAAAACCTGGTGAAAATGTGAAAACATGAGAAACACCGTTCTGATCGTCCGGGTCTTCGTCCAGCCAGACCGTGGCACCGCTGCTCCAGGCCCGGTAGACCTCCGGGTCAAACGAGAAGTAGTGCTCCCGCCGCCGGACAGTCTCCCCGACCCCGAGCATCTCCCCGGTCACCGTTGCGTCGATGTAACTCATCGCCGGGCATTTCTCCAGCAGGCCGGCATACGCGGCCCGGTTGTTGGTGTAACCGTGGAGGAGCCGATAGGTCCTCTGGTAGGAGAGGCCGAGGGCGCTCTGGAGCTGCCGGACGGTGAAGACCTCGACCCCCATCCCGGCGACCGTTGCGAGCGCCGCCGCCTCGTTCTTCGTCAGTTTGGTCTCCTGGCCCCCGGCCGTCCCGGAGAGGGAACTGTACAGGTTTGCCGCCGCCGTGAAGTCCTCCGGCCGGGCGATCACCGCCCCGTCGTCGTCGCGGTCCCGCTGGAGGGAGAAGAGCCGGGCACGGCACTTGATCAGGTCAAAGAGCATGCCCGGGTTCCGGCGGTTCTGGGTCGTCGAGGACTGGATCCGCCGGGCGAAGGGGATCCGGACGGAAAGGACATCGGCTTTGACGGCTTCCCAGATCGCCCGGCAGGTGAGGACGTCGTCTTTTTCCGGGCCGCGACCGGTGGCCTCTGCCTCCTTCATGTGCTCAAAGACCTTTTTGTCCTGCTCGACGGTATCGTCGATCCAGACCGTGAGCATCCGGTTCATCACCTGGTCGTCGCCGATATCCTCGACCTTTGCGAGCCACCAGACGCACCGCTCCGGGATGGTGCAGACCCGGAGTTTGCGCTCCGTCGTGAGGGTCCGGTGCTCGATCGGCTCCCGGAAGTTCGCGGTCGCGGATTTGAGGACTTCCTGGAGATCGATGGAGAGCGAGACGTCGTCGAAGAGGAGGACGGTGCCGGGCCGGAGGTCGTCGTCGTAGTAGAGCGCTTTGTCGGAGACGGTGCCCTTGAGTTTGTAGGCCGCCGGAATGAGGTTCTGCATCGTCGTGCAGGCGTGGGTCTTGCCCTTCCCGGAGTTGCCGGAGACGGCGACGTGGAGGCCGTTTGTGTTCTCGACCGACTGCGAAGCAAGGGACATCGCGAGGCACTCGGCGACGGTCCGGTCGCCGACGTGGGCTTTGTTGAAGGTGTCGAGGAGGAAGGCGAGCGGGTCGCCGTTCTTGAGGATATTGAGGGCCCGTTCGCGGTGCTCGTCATCCGGCGGCGTCGGGGGAGGGGTGGGTGCCTCCTCCTCCTTCGGCTTCGGTGTCCGCTTCGGCTCATACCGCTCCCTGAGTTCCGGCCAGCGCTGGGCGCCCCCGCCGCAACTGGCGTGGTGGCAGCCGGCGAAGATGGCACCGTTTGCGAACTGGATCGCAAAGGCACCGTCCTTGTGGGCTGAGGAGAACGGACACTCGGCGAGGGTGAAGAGGGTTCCGCCCTGCCAGGGCCGGGTGGACCGGACGGCGATGCCGTGCTCCGCGAGCCAGGCGGCGAGGTCGATGCCGGCGGCCTTCTTCTTCGGCTGGAGGGTGTCTTCCCGGGGGAGGAGCCCGGCGAGGTGCCGGAGCCGATCTATCGGGACGATGGCAATCTCGTCCGGCACGGTGAGGATCTTCGCCCGCCGGTGGGGGCGCTCCAGGGTGTTGTCGCCCTTCCGTGAGACGGTCCCGTAGAGTTTCCAGATCCGGGCGGCGTTGTAATTCGCGGTGTCGACGGTGATGGTCTCGTTCGAGAAGAGGGCGTCGAGGGTCGCGAGCGCGCCTTTCACGAGCGCGGTGACCGCCTCATCGTTTTCGAGGTCAACCCGGTAGAGGAGGTGAGCGCCGTTCCCGGAGTCTGCCCGGAGGGGTTCGCCGAACCCCTGCTCCGCGAGCCAGATCGCGATCCGCTCCGCGGCAGCGAGCGCCGCGTCGTGCTCAGCGTCCGTCGAGGAGACCCCGCTCGGCCGGGCCGGGTCGATGTCGACCGGGAACCAGCGCCGACGGATGATGCCGGCGTCGGCCGTG
>JALNXI010000310.1 GCA_023230425.1 Methanoculleus sp.
GAGAACTCGACGAGGATGTCGATATCGCTTGCCTCGGTCTGCTCGCCGCGTGCGACCGAGCCGAAGATACCGATCCGGCTGACTGAGAACCGCGTGGAGAGTTCGTCTTTGAGCCGTTGCAGAGTTGTGAAGACTTCTTCCCGGGGCTGCATGATTACTGGTATTCTGTCAGGGAGGTATTAATGGGTTGCTGCAAGAGGAGAGGGCGGTCGGTCGCCGCCGCCTCCTCCTGACCGCCTCTTACGAACTCTCCGGGTTGGCGACCCGTCCCATGAAGAGGACCGTGCCGGAATCATTCTCCAAAATGAGGAAGATGAACGGGTGGTCCGCCCGGAATACGGGCGTATCGTTCGGGCGTACGCTCGTCACGCCCATGACGACCCCGGTCGCCGCCGCGGCCTCGGTGCCCTCCTCGTTCACGTCGACAAACGCCTTATGGACAACCTCGCTGATGAAGAGGTCCTTCGTCCCGTCTATCCCCGAAAAGTCGGCAGCGTCAGTAAACGCCGTCGGCATCCCCATCGCCCCAAGCGTTCCCGGGAGGCTGTATGCCGTCTCAAGCGTGAACTTTGGGAAGAAGACCCTGACGTGCCGGTCGGTCAGCGAATCCCGGATCTCGGTGAGCGTCCCGGCGTCGAGAGCTTCTTCTGCTGCCGTCAGGTTGTCTTCCTTCGGGAGGAGGACGAGCATCGAGAGTTCCGTTCCGTTCCCGTGCGCATACGGCAGCTCGAGCACCTGGAGGGTCTCGGTCTCGGCATACCCGTAGACAGCATCCTCGTCCGTCCGCTGCATCATCAAGACGAGTACGGTTTCGTTTGGTCCAACCCGGAACTCCTCTTCGCTTGTTTCGTTCGCGTCGAACTCGTTCACCCAGGTGCCTTTGAAGTAGATCGCGTTCGTGATCACGAGGCGGGTCAGGGAGTCGATCGAGCCGGCGGGGAGGAGGTCGCGGATCCGATCTTCGGTCTTCTCCTCCACCCAGCGGTTGATCGTCTGCCGCGACGCTTCGGAGTCGTTGACGAAGTCAAGGTTTGTTGCGTTCGCTCCGTACCACCGGGCGGCCACATCGACGTACTCCGGGAGGAACGGGTAGGTCTCCTCCGCCCAGAGAGCATTTGCGGTACGGAGAGTATAGTTTTCGTCCCCGCTGTTCAGGATGGCATCGAGCCCGGCGAAGCCTTCTCTCCGGAGGGTCTCGTTCTGTGGGAGGTGGAGCACCGATCCGATCTCATCGGCAGTCGTGCCGCGGGCGCCCTCGTAAGTGATTGCAAGAGCTGATGAGATGCTGTAGGGTGAGAAGAAGATGTTTTTGCCTGCGTACTCCGGGTCGCTCGCGAAGTGCCGGTAGAGATCGGCTGCGAACCGGTTGTTCCCCGCCGAGATGTTGCCGGCGTCTTTTGCAGCCGGGCCCGGTGTCTCCTGCCCGGCGGGAGGAGTCAACTGCCCGGATGTTGTTTGCGGCATATCGGTGCACCCGGCAGTGATGCAGCCGAGTGTGATGAGGCCTGCCAGGAGCAGCAGGCCGATAATCCCTCTGTTCATGGTTTGCGATATGGTGTCCCGGATAATTATACCTGGCGTTAACGACGAAGTTCTTCGAAGTTTCGCCGAATGGCGAGCCTCTCTTCTGTTGTGAGTGTGGGCAGACGATCCTGTTCACCCGTGCGGTGCCGATCCCGCTGGATGCCTGCATCCTGGCGATATACTCCCGGATGAGTGCGCCATCATCCCCGGCAAGCCGTTTCCCGGCGATAGCGCACCGGATCGATGCGTCGGCGTACTCCAGAGCTGGAACGGTTGCGGTTCCGCGGGATGTTGCTGTGAACGCTTCTCCCATGCAGAGGAGGCCAGAAAGAGACTATTTGAAGATCCGTGATGAAAATCAGAAATAAAATAAGAAGGCCAGGGCCGAGATTCGAACCCGGGTCGAGGGATCCACAGTCCCTTAGGATAACCGACTACCCCACCCTGGCAAGGTACTCATTATAGTTGGTAGTCGGATTTGATTAAGGTATCTCTTCACTGTGCCCGCATCACACGCCGTCTTGGGGTCACGGACACACGGCTGGCCAGAGCGCGGGAGCGTTGAGCACGCTCAGGTGCGAAGTGCGGCTGGCCAAAGGGCAGGGGCTTGAGCACCATAGGTGCGAACGTCCGGATTATGAGAGGACTGAAGATCTTCGAACGGTGAGGTGAATTATTAATAGACTCCATGTTCTATAACGTACCAGTGTTCCGGGCGCCGAGCGAAGCCCCGGGGGTAGGGGAATCGCCCAGACTCTGGCGTGATTCGGAAAAATGGCCAATATTCCAGGTTTTTTGGGTTTATTCGTCCAGACTTCATATACCGGAAGGTGATTATCATGGCAAAGCAATCAACGATCAGGACCCCCATCGTCTGCGTGATGGGCCACGTAGACCACGGTAAGACGTCGCTCCTGGACAGGATCCGGGGCTCGTCCGTGGTATCCACCGAGGAGGGCGCGATTACGCAGCATATTGGCGCCACGCTCGTTCCCATCGACGCGATAACCAGTATGGGCGGAGCCTTGAGCCAGATCAGCGTCAACGTTCCGGGCCTCCTCTTCATCGACACCCCCGGGCATCACGCCTTCACCACCCTCCGTGCGCGCGGCGGGGCGCTTGCCGATATGGCGATCGTCGTAGTGGACATCAACGAGGGCTTCCGCCCCCAGACGATTGAAGCGCTCCAGATCCTGCGCAACTATAAGACGCCGTTCGTCATCGCGGCGAACAAAGTCGACCGCATCCACGGATGGCGCGTCCAGAAGGGCCAGCCGTTCAAAAAGACGTTTTCGCAGCAGAACGAGCGTGTCCAGGGCATGGTCGAGACGAAGGTCTACGAACTCGTCGGCAAACTCTCCGACCTCGGGTTCAGCTCCGAGCGGTTCGACCGGGTCTCGGACTTTGCGCGGAACATCTGCATCGTGCCGACGAGCGCCATCACCGGCGAGGGCCTTCCCGACATCCTCATGGTGCTGATCGGGCTCGCCCAGCGTTACATGACCGAGAACCTCAAGGTCAGCGCCGACGGCCCCGGTGCCGGCACCGTGCTCGAGGTGAAGGAGGAGCGGGGGCTCGGGCTGACGCTCGACGTGATCCTCTATGACGGCACCCTCAAGGTCGGGGACGAGATCGTCGTCGCAGGGAACGACCAGATCATCGAGG
>JALNXI010000018.1 GCA_023230425.1 Methanoculleus sp.
ATAGAGACGGCTGGGTCTACAGCCCCCTCCCCCGGCAGGGCCCGGCCGTCCTCTGCTGGTACAACGCAGGCGGTGGTAACGACCAGGGAATCGGCTACCCTGATACCGGCTACTTCCCGAGCATGCGCCTGATCTTCTTTGCCGACAACTCCACGAACCCCTGGGGCCTGCACATCTTCGGCACCTACGACGCCTACGTGGCCTGGGGTATAAAAGTAGACGCTACCACTGGCTGGTCGGCAAAATGGATCGACGGGGTCGTCATCGAGGTAGGCAAATACTCCACCGCCCCGGCCGCGAACTTCACCGCCGACGTGACCGCCGGTGAGGCGCCGCTCACCGTCGCGTTCACCGACAACTCGACCGGTGCTGATTCCTGGTCCTGGGACTTCGGCGACGGCGCGAACGCGACCGACCGGAACACGACCCACACCTACACCGCCCCCGGCACCTACACCGTGAACCTCACGGTCGCGAACGCTGCCGGGAGCAGCAGCGCGACGCAGACCATCACCGTGATCGAATCCGGCGGGTCCGGGGAGACGGACACCCTCACCCTCCACCCCGGCTGGAACTTCGTCTCGACTCCGAAGCGCCTCGCCGACGGTGCGAACACCTTTGCGCTCTTCAAGGGCGTCGATACCGCCGGTCACGTGATCCTGCTCTACGACGGCACAAACGGCTGGACGATGGCCAATTCGACGACAACCTTCCGGCCGCTCGACGGGGTCTGGATCTACGCGAACGGGACCTACTCGATCCCGCTCACCTACACTGCCGACGGCCCGACTCTCCCGCCCGAGAAGGACCTCGCCAGAGGCTGGAATGCGATCGGCTTCACCGGAACCGACCCTAAATCGGCAGCAGCCACCCTCTGCTCGGTTGAGAACTACTGGACCACGCTCATCGGCTTCGATGCGCAGGCCCAGGAGTACGGAGTGTCGATCCTCCGCGGCGCCACCGGCCGCCACGGCGAAGAACGCCCGATGCAGCCCATGCAGGGTTACTGGATCTACATGACCGATGCAGAGACGCTCGGTGCCGTCGGTGCCTGAAGGTGAGAAGATGAAACCACAGCACGGTATTGTACTGGTCCTCCTCATCAGCCTCATCGCCTGTGCGGCGGCGGCCGGGGATGCACCCCCCGCTCTCCCCCAGGAGTTCTACGGGAACGTGACGATCGGCGACTCTCCCGCACCCGCCGGGACCGTGATCACCGCGATGATCGGGGATACCGCCTACGGCTCCGTCGAGGTGGCGGATGCCGGAAGATACGGCGATCCCGACTGGAGCCTGGGGAACCGCCTGCTCGTGACGGCAACCTCCGACCTGAAAGGAGAGACGATCGCGTTCCTCGTCGGCGGAGCGGCTGCGGAACAGACCGCTCCGTTCACGCCCGGCGAGGCGACCCGCCTCGACCTGTCCTTTAAGGAGACCGTGACGGTGCCGACCGCGAAGTTCACGGCGAACGTAACCTCCGGCCCGGCGCCGCTCACCGTCCTGTTCACCGATGCTTCGACAGGGAACGTTACCGCCTGGTCCTGGGACTTCGGCGACGGCACGACCTCCGCCGAACAGAGCCCGACCCACATCTACACGACGCCCGGCACCTGCACCGTGAACCTCACGGTCGCGAACGCCGCCGGAAGCAACAGCACGACGGCGACCATCACCGTACGGGAGATAGGCGCGGTAGAGATTGTCCGCGGCCCGTACCTCACCGGCACCACCACGACGGCGACCCTCGTCAACTGGATGGCGCAGGAGCCCGTCGCCGGCACCCTCGAGTACGCCGACGACGCCTATTACGTTGCGAACGGCGGATACGCGCGGTCCGTCGCCGAAACGGCGGAGACTGAGTTCCACCGCGTCGCGCTTGAGAACCTCACCCCCGACACGCTCTACCACTACCGGATCGTTGCGGGCAACACGACCCTGGGCGACCACACCTTCCGGACATTCCCCGAAGACGGCGGGTTCACCTTCATCGTCTACGGCGACACCCAGAAGTCGGCGAACGTTCAGATCGTCGCCGACCGGATCGCCGATGAGGACCCGCT
This sequence comes from Methanoculleus sp., assembly GCA_023230425.1. GTDB lineage: Archaea > Halobacteriota > Methanomicrobia > Methanomicrobiales > Methanoculleaceae > Methanoculleus. The sequence goes on from JALNXI010000018.1 coordinate 2,061, forward strand.
CTTCGTCCTGCACACCGGCGACCAGGTTAACGCCATCTGGAGCACGGACGAGTGGGACGCTTTCTTCAGGAGCAGCGGGCGGATGCTCGGGAACACTACCCTCTACACCGTCATGGGCAACCACGAGAAGAACGACACCGTCTACTACGAAACCTTCGGGCTGCCCCAGCGGTACTCCTTCACCTGCTCGGACGCCCGCTTCACCGTCCTCGACGACAACGACTGGGTCAATCTCGACCAGGAATCCGCCTGGCTTGCAGAGGACCTGAATGCTGACGCTGCCTGGAAGTTCGTCGCCCACCACCACCCGCCCTACTCGTCCACCCCCGATCGCACAGGGGGCTGGATCCTCCTGCGCACGTGGGCCGGGACCATGAAGAGTGCCGGTGTGTCGGCCGTCTTCAACGGCCACGTCCACTCCTACGAGCGCTACCTCGTCGACGGCATCAACTACGTCGTCACCGGCACCGGCTCGGGCCCGCTCTACCCGCTTGGCGACGAGAGGCCCGAAGGCTACCAGACCAGCCTCGATGACACCCTCGGCTACACGAAAGTCACCCTGTACCCGAACGGAACCGCCGTGGCCGACTTCGTCAGGGTCGCCCTGCTCTCCGAAGACAACGAGGTCCTCGAAGTCTACCCGGCGGGCAGCGTCTTTGATACCTACACCATGACCCGCCCGCCCCGGGCCGACCTTACGGCCGTCAGCCTGGCAGTCCCCGGCGGCGCAGTCGTCGGGACCGCCTGCACCGTCAACGGGACCGTCGAGAACATCGGGGAAGCCGCCTCCGGCGCCTGCTCCGTGACCCTCACCGCAGGCGCCGCCGAGATCGGCACCGCCGCCGTCGGCGCGCTTGCGCCCGGCGAGACCGCGGAGGTCTCTTTCACCTGGACCCCGGCAGCCGCCGGAGAAACGACCCTCGCCCTTGCGGTCGACCCGGCTGCGGCGGTCCCGGACATCAACCGGACGAACAACGTCCGAACCGTCACCATCACCGTGACCCCCGCGCCCGGGGCCCCGGTCGCGAACTTCACTGCCAACGTCACGTCCGGCGACGCACCGCTTGCGGTCGCGTTCACCGACGCCTCGACCGGTGCGGCCTCATGGGCCTGGGCCTTCGGCGACGGGGCGACCTCCGCCGAACAGAACCCGGTCCACACCTACACTGCCCCCGGCACCTACACCGTCAACCTGACGGTCGCGAACGCCGCCGGGAGCGACAGTAAGACCGCGTCCGTCCTCGTCACCTCCGGCGGCGGAGGCGACGCCCCGACCGGCGTGACGATCGTCTCCCCGGTATCGGGCAGCAGCACTGAGATCGGCCTCCCCGTCCGGTTCTCGGCAACCGCCACCGGCGCCGGCCTGACCTACCTCTGGGAGACCGGCGACGGCGGCAGCGTCACCGGCCAGGACGTCAACTACACCTACGGCAAGGCCGGAAACTACACCGTCAACCTGACGGTGAGCAACGAGTACGGTGCGTCCTCCGCACAGGCCGACATCGCCGTCACAAAACCGGACCCGATCCTCTTCAACACCTCCGTCACGGTCTACGCCGACGAGCCGATCGTCGTCGACAACGTCAGTTACGGCGGCAACACCTTCTTCAACATCCTCGCCGCCGCCGGCTACACCTACACCTACGGCGACAGCGACTCGGGCTACAGCGACAGAAAGCCGCTCCTGACCCTCACCATCGACGGCGTCACCTACCCGACCCGGGACTTCGGGGCGGACTACAAGTGGAAGTTCTACGAGACCATCGGGACCGGTAATGACAACAAGTACAAGAAAGCCTTAAACGGCTACATCGACGGATCCGGCACGTACTACATCTGGTTCGGCGATACGAGCCAGTTCGGCTCCTGGGACCTCCCGACGATCGACAACTCGATCTACGTCGTCGCGTTGACCGTCGACCTTCAGCCGACCCGGCCCGGCACCCTGCCGGTTGCCGACTTCACCGCCAACGTCACGAGCGGCGACGCACCGCTCGCGGTCGCGTTCACCGACGCCTCGTCGAACACCCCGACCTCCTGGTCCTGGGACTTCGGCGACGGGGCGACCTCCGACGAGCAGAACCCGGTCCACACCTACACGGCCGCGGGCACCTACACCGTGAACCTCACGGTCGCGAATGCTGCCGGGAGCGACAGCGCGACGCAGACCATCGCCGTGACCACCGCGCCCGTTACCCCGGTTGCCGGCTTTGCGGCGAACGTGACGAGCGGTAACGTGCCGCTCGTCGTCCGGTTCACCGATACCTCCACGGGGAGCCCGACCGCCTGGTCCTGGACCTTCGGCGACGGCAACATCTCAGCCGGGCAGAACCCGGTCCACACCTACACCGTCCCCGGCATCTACACCGTCACCCTGACGGTCACGAACGCCGCCGGGAGCAGCAGCGCGACCGGTGTCGTCACCGTCCAGGAGATCCCGGCGGCACCCCCGGAGGCGGAGAAGAACTTCACCCTCGACAACGGCGCGGTCAACGTCACCACCGGAGAGGGCGGGCAGCAGGTGACCTTCAACGCCACCGCCGGGACCGGCAACGTCACCGGTAACGACATCCTCCTGCAGAGCGGCGGCCTCAACGTCACCATCCGGACCGACGGGCTCACCACCAACGGCAGCGTATCGACCGGCAACGTCACCGGCGTCCATCTGGAGTCCGCTCCCGTCAACGCCACGGTCGGCAACGCCGGCAACGTCTCCGTCTCCTTTGCGGCCGAGATGAACGGCTACAACCCCGCGCTCGGGATCACGGCGTCGATCTACGACCAGCCGGGCGACACGGCGAATACGGCGTTCGTCCTCGCGGCAAAGGACGAGAACCTCGAGATCGCCGGTATCGCCTATGCGGTCTACTTCACCAAGACCAACCTCACCGGGAACGACACCATCTATGATGCCGTCCTGCGGCTGACGGCCTCGCCGGCGTGGGTGGACGCCAACGGCGGCGTCGATGCCGTCCGGATCTTCCGGCTGGGCGACGACGGCACCCGTGAGGTGCTGAATACCACCTACGAAGGGATGGAGAACGGCATGATGGTCTTTGAGGCGGTCTCCCCGAAGGGCTTCTCCGCGTTCGCGGTCGTCGCAACGGCGGCAGCTTCGTCGTCCTCGTCCGTCCCCTCCTCGTCCGGCGGCGGTGGCGGCTCCTCGACCTCGGTCGGTGCGGCAAGCAACCTCGAACCCGGCGAGACCGTCACCCTCGCGATGGATACGACGGCGGTCTCGGCGATCACCCTCACCGCGAACGACACGGTCAAGGACGTCATGGTGACCGTCGCGAAGGGCTCGCTCCCGCAGGCGGCCGAGCCCCCGGCGGGCACGATCTACCAGTACATCCGGGCAACCCTCTACAAGGCGGCTGAGGCGGACCTGAGTGCCGTCCAGTTCCGGTTCGCCGTCCCGGCCACCTGGCTCGCGGAGAACGGCTGCACGGCAGAGCAGGTGACCCTGTTCCGGTACGCCGACGGCGCATGGCAGGCAGTCCCGGTCGAGGCGCTCGGCGAGGAGAACGGCAACGCAATCTTCTCCGCCGCCTCCGGAGGGTTCGGCCTCTTTGCCATCGCCGCGACCGGGGAGATCCCGGATGTGACCGGCGAGGCGACCCCGCAGCCCACCGGGACAGAGGCAGCACCCACGGCGGACGTGACGGTCTCGCCGGCAAAACCGCCGGTCGAGGAGCCGCCGGCCGGCGGGCTGCCCGTGACACCGATAGTCTTCATTGCCGGTGCAGTCATCGTCATCGCGGCGGCAGGATACTTCCTCGTGAAGAGGAAGTAATCCATGTTTTTAGTGGGGGTAAGCTGCCCCGGTAAAGCCCGCCGTCATCCGGTGGGTTTCGGAGGCTGGTTTGTGGGAAACGGAGAAGTAACTTTGACCTGACGTTGTTTATGTCTCGCATAACTGAATGTAAAAATTGCACGCAAAGAACTTACTCTGGTGCCATTGAGCGCTTCAAAAATGGTGATTTGCCGGATAACGTGAGTTGATCCTATGAAACGACCGAAGCTGGGTATTATCATTCTCGTGGTGCTGATGCTGGCAGTTGCCCTGCTGCCGGCGCCGGTGCTGGCAGCGGGACCAGGGACCACCGAACTGCACATCGTAAAGTATGCAAACGATGAAACAACCGTCCTGAACGAGACGACCGTCGACTACCACTGGCTGGAAACGAACCTCCCGATCCAGGGAGACGGCGTCACCCGGTACTACCACCAGGGCCCGGTCTTCGAAGGGGTGTGGGAAACCGAACGCCCCGGCGAACTCTATGACCCCTGGAACCCGGACGAAGACATCAATATCAGCATCCTCTACAAAGGCGACTTCGGGGCGGTCAAGGGAACCGACCTCAAGGACATCTGCGACTGCATCGGCGGCGCCGGAGAAGGAGACCTGATCAATATACGCAGCAGGGACGGTTTCTCAAAGAACTACCCGTATTCGATGATCTACGAGCCCGACCCGCGGCAGGGCCCGGCAGTCCTCTGCTGGTACAGCGGCGCCAGAGAAGGCCCCGATATGCAGGAAGGAAAGGAGCAGGGCCAGGGCTACCCGGATACCGGCTATATCGCCGGGATGCGGCTCATCTTCTTCGCCGACACCTCCACGAATCCCTGGGGCTGGCATGTCTTCGGCAACACCGACATGAAAGAGTGCTGGGACGAAGAGTACTGGAACTACGGCGGCGATTATCCCTCGGCCGCCGGTGCCTCTCCGATGTGGGTCAACGAAGTCCGGATCTACAGCCAGGAAGAGCCCCCGGAGCCGCCGGTTGCCGGCTTCACCGCCAACGTGACCTCGGGCGCCATTCCGCTCGCCGTCGCGTTCACCGACACCTCCGAGGGGAACCCGACCGCGTGGGCATGGGACTTCGGCGACGGCGGTACGTCGACCGACCAGAACCCGGTCCATACCTACACCGCCCCCGGCGCCTACACCGTCAGCCTCACCGCGACGAACGTTGCCGGGAGCGACAGCACGGAGACCACAGTGAACGCCGGAGTCGCGAATTTCACGGCCAGCGTCACGTCGGGCACTGTTCCGCTGACCGTCCGGTTCACCGACACCTCCGACGGCAACCCGACCTCATGGGAGTGGGACTTCGGCGACGGTGAAACCTCCGACGAGCAGAACCCGGTTCACACCTACACAGTCCCCGGCACCTACACCGTCACCCTGGCGGTCACCTACACCGCCGGCAGCAACAGCATAACAAAGGAGAAACTCATCACGGCGAGTTCGGGCGGATCGAGCAACACCGGCGGCGACAGTTCCGGCGGATCGGACAGTTCGACCCCGGTCACCGAGAACGCCACCGCAACCCCTGATGATTTCATCGGAGAAAACCTTGAGAACCGCACCTTCCGGCCCGGGGTGCCCGACATAGAACAGATCGTCGTTTTCGCTCCGGAGATCCCGGAAAACCTGACCCTCTCCTGCGAAACAACCGGCCATCCCGAAGGGATCCCCGAGCCGCCCGGAGTGGTCTACCGGTACTACAACATCACCCCCGGCGGTGTAAACGTCACCATCAGCGAGGCCCTGATCCGGTTCAGCGTTCCCGATACCTGGATACGGGAGAACCGGATCGACAGCAACAACCTCTCCCTGTACCGGTACACCAGCACCTGGACCGTCCTTCAAACCCAATGGACCGGCACCGTCAACGGCACCCACACCTACGAGGCCGTCTCCCCCGGCTTCTCCCTCTTTGCGATCTCCGGGAAGATTGTCGAACTCACTCCCGTCGCGACGGTGACCCCGGTGCAGACGAGCACCCCGGCGCTATCGGGCGCGCCGGCAAACGGTACCGGCACGGCAACAAACCCGCTCATGCTTGCCTTCGGGCATATCGCGGCGGCGCCTGTCCCGGTCGGGGGGTTGCCCGGCCGGTTGATCGATGCTGTCAGGGCGTTTCTCGTGTTATTCAGCATCATCCCTGTCACTTCTCCTGCGGCGGACCCCGTGCCGGATCCCGTACAGGTTCCGGCAGAGCCCGTACCCACCCCCGACCCGGTTCCGGCAGAGCCTGCGCCGGCACCCGCTGTCGATATCACCACGATGCGGTTTGGTCTCTTAGTGCTTTCCGATCCGCCGGGTGCGCTCATCGACCTCGACGGGGAGTATACCGGGAAGACGACACCGGCAACCTTTGCGTCGCTTCCGGGCGGCAACCATTCCGTCCGGGTGCGTATGGACGATGTAGAGCCCGAAGAACGGACGGTCCTGCTCGAACGTGACGATGAGATCCTGATCGAGCTCGCGGGAGCTGCGGCGGGTTCTCCGGGCCCGCTGCCCAACTGGGACCGGAACTGCTACGGCGGCGTCTACGTGGACTCCTACCCGGAGGGGGCGGATATCCTTGTCGACGGCCAGAAGGCGAACCGGAAGACTCCGTGCGTCATCTACGGGCTGAAGGAGGGATTGCACACCATCAAGGTGCAGCAAGGGAAGACCGTATTTGCGTCCGAGAAGGAGCGGGTCCGGGTCGACAGAAACAGCATAACCCGGGTGATGTTTACCAGCGGCAATGCGGACCTGGCGCGCTCGATCCGTTTCGAATCGGATGAGTATAAGAAGAAATCCTTCTCGGTCAACGGCAGGTATCTGGGTTACGCGTTCCCGAAGACGGTCGACATCAGGGGGATCGGGGGTTCGTACATCACCGTCCGCGACGACGGGAGTTACCTGACGTACAGGATACCGGCCACCGTTGAGTCGAACGATACCGTGACCCCCGTGTTCTCCGATGCACCGTGCAGCGTGCTCGTGACGTCGGTGCCGGCGGGAGCGGCGATATCGGTCGACGGATTCCTGACGGGATCCGCCACGCCGTATGTCATCGCCAATGTCTCGGCGGGGAAGCACCTGGTATCGGTCTCAAAGCCGGGGTATATCCCGGTGGAACAGGAGATCACGTTGACGGACAACCCCGGGGACGCCTGCGACGCCACGGTGAAGGTCGCCCTCAAGTCATACACCTGGGGGTCGCTTGCGGTGTCGAGCACCCCGTCGAATGCGACGATCTACCTCTTCGGCCGGGATACCGGCGAAGTGACGCCCCATACTTTCCACTACCTCAATATCGGCAGTTACCCGGTGAAGGTGGTGGGGGAGAGCGGGTCGAAGACGATCGAGGACGTGCTCGTATCCCCGTACGTGATCGCCAACTGCCATGCAGACCTCCCGGAGGAACCGAGTGATAAGGAATCGTGAAATGCACCGCAGGTTATCCTTCTGCGAGTCGGATAACCTCGAATCCAATTTACAATGCTTACCTTTCGATGAAGTAAGTATCAGGGTGTTTGCCTGAATGCACGCATCTTGATACACTTGTCGGACGCACCAGAAATTCCAAACGGCTGAAAGATGTGAGTTGGCCTTATGAAACCACTAAAACCGGTAATGATCATCCTCGCGGCGCTGATGCTGGCAGCCGTCCTGCTGACGGCGCCGGTGCTGGCTGCAGAGGCGGGGACTATCGAGCTCCGCATAGCAAAGTACGCAAACGACAGAACGACAGTCCTGAATGAGACGACCGTCGACTATCACTGGCTGGAGGCGAACCTCCCGGTCCAGGGAGACGGCGTCACCCGCTACTACCACCAGGGCCCCGTCTTCGAAGGGGAGTGGGAGAAGATCTACCCTGATAAAGCGTATGACGGCTGGAACCCGGACGAGGACGTCCGGATGAGTATCCTCTACAAAGGTGACTTCGGGGCGGTCAAGGGAACCGACCTCAAGGACATCTGCGACTACATCGGCGGTGCCGAAGAAGAAGACACGATCAACATACGCAGCAGCGACGGTTTCTCAAAGAACTATCCGTACTCGATGATCTACGAGCCCGACCTGCGACAGGGCCCGGCTGTCGTCTGCTGGTACAGCGGCGCCAGAGAAGGCCCCGATATGCAGGAAGGAAAGGAGCAGGGCCAGGGCTACCCGGATACCGGCTATATCGCCGGCATGCGGCTCATCTTCTTCGCTGATACCTCCACGAACCCCTGGGGCTGGCACGTCTTCGGCAACACCGACATGAAAGAGTGCTGGGATGAAGCGTACTGGAACTACGGCGGCGACTACCCCTCGGCCGCCGGCACCTCTCCGATGTGGGTCGATGAAATCCGGATCTACAGCCAGGAACCCCCGGGATCCGTCGTTGCCGCGGCCCTGGAGACGAAGACGCCCGCCACCGGGGTCTCACCGGTTCAGGACGAAGAAACCGCAGAGCATCCGCTTGCCTCCGGAGGCGTTGCGGCACTCCTCGCCATACTTGGTGTCGTGCTCTGGTCTGTCGGATCTAAAAAGCAGGGATAACCATGACGGAACGCTACCTACTAAAAAGCTTGATCTACTGTGCCGTCCTCCTCCTCGTCTGCTGTGCGCCGGTGACGGCGGGCATTCCGGGCGACACGGACAGCGACACCATCGTATCGGAGCGAGAACTCTCCACGGCGATCCTGAACTACCTGACCGCCGACCCGAAGAATTCTCTTGATGCGGACGAACTCTCCCTCGCCGCTCACAACTGCCTGCACCTGCCCTACGGGCAGCTGATCATCGCCGTCGCGGGGGAGAAATACCTCATCCCGTCGACAAGTTACATCGACCAGAAAGGGGTTCCCGCCGACTCCCTCATCTACGAGGGGCTCGTGACAAAACTCCGCCCGAAGGAGGGTGGGCCCAAGGAGTACCTCGGCTGGCTTGCAGAGGAGTGGGAGAGTTCGGACGACGCCATGACCTGGACCTTCCACCTCGTCCGGGACGCTACCTGGCACGACGGCACCCCCTTCACCTCAGCGGATGTGCAGTTCACCTACGAGTACTTCCGGGACCACGGGAACCCCGACGCTCCGGAAGCCGGTGCATACCTGGTGAACTCGGGGATCCTGGACGGTGTTGAATCGGTCGAGTGTCCGGACGACTACACGGCCGTCTTCCACATGAAGTCCTGCGATCCGCTCTTCGCGGAGACCCTTGCGACCGGCCCGGGTATCGCGGTATTCCCCGCACATATCTGGAGCACGATCGACCTCCCTTCCACGTACGCCGATACGGCGTACATCGGTACCGGCCCCTTCGCCTACGCATCGACCATCTCCGGCACCCTCTCGAAGGTGACGGCCTATGAGGGTTACCACGGCGAGATGCCCAACGTACGCGATATCATCATAAAGAACTACGAAGACGAAGATGCCCAGCTCCTTGCCCTCAAGAAAGGGGACGTGGATTTCATCAGCGGAGAGTTCGGGCTGTCCCCAAAAAAGGCTGCAAACCTCGCGAACACCCCGGGGATCGGTATCTGCCAGATCCCCTCGGGCGGGCAGGCCTTTGAGGTGGCGTTTACGTCCGACGTCTATCCGGCAAACATCACGGCGTTCCGTCGCGCCCTGTCTCACGCCGTAAACCGGGAAAGGGTGTGCTGGCTTGTCGGTGAGGGAGCGCGCCCGACAGATACGGTCTTCCTCGTACCGGCACTTGCCGGCGACCAGATCAACCCTGCCACGAACAACAGGTTCACCTACGATATTGAGGAAGCCAAACGGCAACTTGCCGGAGCCGGGTTTAACCTGACCGAGAAGGACGGAAGACCGCTTCTCCTCGGCCCCGACGGAAAACAGGTCGAGATAACGATCCCGCTCGCCGGCAAGGCATCCACAAACGCCGTCGACCAGAAGATCGTGGCCGTGCTCAAAGAGGACTGGGAGGGGAAACTCGGCATCAAGATCGTCGATACCCCCCAGGTGGACGACTCGGTCTACCTGGACTGGATTGCAAAGACAGCCGTCCACTTCGACGGCATGCCCGGGCGCTGGCATGAAGACATCGATCGCCTGGACAACTTCCAGAGAAGCCCGCTCGGTGAGAACTACTACCACTTCGACAACGCTACGTTCAACAGCCTTATCACGCAACTGAAGAACACGGCCGATCCCGATACAAGAAGAGAGATCGGCTTCCAGCTGCAGGAGATCCTTGCTGAAGAGGTGCCCTGTATCCCGGTCTTCTCCCAGGACGCATTCATGGCCTACCGGTCGGACCGGTTCGTCGGGTGGGATCAGGCCCTGCTCGACGGCGGCGGGAACATCCGTCTCTTCACCAGCATCAAGCCGGCGAGCGTGGAAGTGGACCAGAGGGCATAACCCCCCCCGCAACGGTGGGGGGGAGGACCCCGGCCTCATCCCCGTCTGCCGGGGACGGTTGTGTAAAGCGGTCTTTGGGAAACCACATCCCCGGCCGGGGTAAAAAAAGCCCTCCTCCCCCGAGAGACCATGATACCCAACATGAACGGCGTATACGTCATCAAGCGGCTATTCGCTTCTCTTGCAGCCTTCCGATCAGCGTCACCCGTCGGGCATCACCTCAGGCTGCTACGGCGGAATCGTTGACGAAGCCTTCGTGCATCTCATCGACATACCGGGACAAAAGCACCCGGCGCCGGTGACGGCTACACTATATGGAAGGCACATCCTCCCGAACATTCTCCCCCTGGACTTCGGTCGGTATTGGCCTTCTCTGTATGGGGGACTGCATCGGTCGTCAACTACCCCCTCCTCTCGTCGGGGGCATGATCCTGCGAGGAGGACCATGCTCTTTACAGCGCGCCATGAGCCGAAGGCACACAGACGAGCATGAATACCATCCTGGGTATGGTATTCATACTTGGCTTGCGATTCAACCTCTCCCCCGGTGTCAGGGGAGCAGACCGCAATACGCTCGTTGACAGGATGGGGATATCCCGAGGGCCGATTCCTCCCCCGACTTACGTCAGGGGGCTCCTCGGCCCATGATCCAGAACGTCTCGGTCCAGGCCCGGATCCCTCACCCCCATCCGGGACCTCGGGCAGGAGCGTCACGCATCCTGTCCCTGTTTCTCGCACGTTCCGGGGTTATCAAAGCGATCCCGGGACCCCTGGAGAGCACGGCCTTCCCTATGACGCTGTCGGCGATGGTCGAGGAGCGTTCGGGCCACCGGGTGGAAGAGGCTCGCCGCCGTACACTACGCCGTTGTCTCTCCCCCCGGGTCCCTCTTCCGGACTCATGCCCGGTGCAGGCGGAAATCCGGGTGAACGGTCACCGTTTCTTTCCTGCAGCACGCGCGCCGGCAACAATGACCGCGGCCCCAAGGATCAGGACGATCCATGCCCACGGGCTACCCCCTGCACTGGTCGGAGCTGGTACCACCTGGTTGGTGTCTGCGGGTGCTGCGCCGGCTACTGAGCCGGATCCGACGTTAACCGTTGTCGGGGCAATCGTGCCTTCTTCCTTATCGACGGCATCGTTCCATGTCCCGGTGAACGTCCGGGAGCCTGCGGTCTCCGCCCGGACCCGGTAGGTGATCTCGGGCTCACCGATCACCGCGAATGTCAGTTTCTGTCCGGATATACGGTAATTATCCACCGGACAGGATGTCTCGAGGAACGAGAAACCTTCCGGTATCGTCTCGACGATCCCCCCGGCATTCATGCCGTTGATCGATAACGTCACCAGAACCTCACCACCGACGGGGACCGATGACTGATCGACCTTGCGGGAAACGGTGACGTCTCCCGCCCAGGCCGGCACAACGCAGAACACGGTGAAGATGCAGATCAGGCAGACCAGAATTCTGCCGTTCGAAATAAAATTCTTCATGGTATACACCTCAATACTTAACTTATCGACAATGTTGAAGGTATTTAATTTACTTATCTGATTTGCACCCTGTCTGATAATAGACTATTGTTTTGACTTGCGGAGATGCGGGAGAGGAAGCAGAGGTCTCCAGCCTCCGGTGTGGTTGGGACAGGACCCGTTTCCATCCTGGTGGGACGCCCGGTTGAGGACAGGAAGGTTTACGTTGCATATCGACGACCGGTAAAGCGCTGGTATATTTATATTATTAATCATTAAGATTTAAAGGGGGTTTTTGTTTGAGAGAGTTACGCATTCATGGCAGGGGTGGTCAGGGTTCCGTGACCGCCGCCGAACTCATTGCTTTCGCAGCATTTGAAGGCGGTGTGTTTTCCCAGGCATTCCCGGCTTTCGGCGTGGAACGGCGGGGTGCCCCGGTTCAGGCGTTCGTCCGTTTCAGTGACGAGAAGATCCGGCTGCGCAGCCAGGTGTATGAGCCTGACTACATCATCGTGCAGGACCCGACCCTGATCGGGGATGTAGACGTCTTTAAGGGCATGGAGGCAGGCGGCATTGCCATCGTCAACACCGAGAAGCCTGACTTCGATGCCAGGGTC
>JALNXI010000311.1 GCA_023230425.1 Methanoculleus sp.
GATCCGAGTTGCTATCCGGAGTTCCGCGACCTCGTTGAACTGCTCGGCAGCATGGAGGCGCCGCTCCATATCGGTTATACCAGCGGCAAGGGATTCGATGACCCGGCCATCGCCGATTTCCTCATCGAGAACGGTCTCTCTGAGGTCTCCTACACCGTCTTCGCCGCCGACTCCGACCTCCGGCGGCAGTGGATGCACGACCCGACGCCGGAAGCCTCGCTCGCGGTCCTCGACCGGCTCTGCGGCGCAATCGACGTTTATGCTGCCGCCGTCGTCATCCCGGGCGTCAACGACGGTGAAACCCTCGAGCAGACCTGCGCGTGGCTGGAGGAGCGGGGCGCGAAAGGGCTGATCCTGATGCGGTTTGCAAACCGGACGGACCAGGGGCTCATCCTCGGCAACGCGCCGCTTATCGAGGGGCAGCAGGTCCAGACCGTCGACGAGTTCCGCGACATCGTCACCGATCTCAACCAGCGGTTCTCGATGAAGATCAGCGGAACCCCGCTCGGGGACCCCTCAATCGGGTCGCCGTTTGCGATCCTCCACGAGCCCGACCTGCTCAAGAAACTCCCCCGTGTCCAGAAGCGTGCGACGGTGATCACCGGGAGCGTCGCGGCCCCCTTCATCCAGCGGATCCTCTCTATCCGCGGCTGCCGATCGAGGGTCGTCAGGGTCAGAAAGGAGATAGCCTGTCTCATCACCGGCGACGACCTCGCCGGGGTGAACCTGAAGAGGCTCGAGGATGTCGTGATCATCCCCGGCCGGGCGTTTGTCCATGATGCCGAGGCCCGGGCACTCCTCTCCGCCGACGGCGTCGACCGCGACGTGGTGCGCGGCCCCGAGATGCTGACGGCCGATGCGGAGATGAGTATGGGCATGACCCGGACAGAAGTGCTCGAGAAGGAGATGGAAGGGTTCTCAGCCCTGATCAATACCATCAACCGTTACGGCCGGTGACGGGCGGCCACGCCGGGAGCGTGAACCGGAAGGCGGCGCCGGATTCCGGATAACCCGGCACCCGGTCTTCGACCCGTATCCGGCCCCCATAGCGCTCTATCAGAATGCGAGTGATGTAGAGGCCGAGCCCTTTGCCGCTCTTCGCTCCACTTTTCCTGAACTTCTCAAATACCCGGGGTTTCTCGGCGTCTGGTATCCCCGGGCCGGTATCCTCGACCGAGACCAGAACGGCCCCCTCTTCCTCCCGGACGATGATCCGGACCGAGACACCGGGGCCGCCGAACTTGACGGCGTTGCCGATGAGGTTTATGAAGACTTCGGCGAGGAGGTCGTCGGCGGCGATCCACAGGCCCTGTGGCACGTAGAAGATGTCGACGTCTGGAAAGAGGCAGATGACGCTTCTCATGACGCGGTCGAGGTTCACCGGCCCGGACACAGGCGCTTCTTCTGCGATCCGCCGTATCGCCGAGACGTTCCCGATGATCTCGGCGCTCTGCCTGACGGCGGCCGCGAGTTTCCGGGCAAGCTCCTTATCCGGCCCGGAGAGTGTCTCGGCAAGGAGCATCGCGTAGCCGATGGCGGCGGTGTTTGCGTTGTTGATGTCGTGCGTCATGAGATCCAGGTAGAAGTTCGCCTGCTCGTGGAGCCGCATCCGCTCGACGGCGCCCCCGACCTCCTGGCCGATGGAGGTGAGCAGTTCACGCTCATCCGGTGAGAAGACGTGCACATTCCGGCTGACCAGGTTGACGGCGCCGATAACCCGATCGCCGGCGATGATGGGGATGCTCGCAAACGCCTGGATCCCAGCACCGGCATCCTGCGGGCAACAGCGGGAGTAGTCCTCCACAAGGTGCGCCATACCCCGCCCAAGAACCGCATCGTAAGGCGGGGCGTTCAGGTCGACGATCCGCCGCCGGAGCGAATTCCCGTCCTGGAGCCCGATCTCGGCGACAAGATCCGCCCTCGACCGGCCGGGGTCGATCAGGTACACCCCGCCTCCTTCAAAACCAAGGAGTTCCACGATCTTCTCAAGCACGCCTGCCAGCAGTTCGTCCATACCCGCCGACGTCGTGGCAGCCCTGACCACCTGGTTGATGATGTAGAGTTGGGCGTTCCTGCGCCCGGACTTCTCCTCAGCGAGTCGCCGCCCGAGATCCAGAACACCCACGGCCAAACCCAGACACCCGGCGTTTCCGCCGGCGACCGGGGAGGTGACGAGCCTGGCGTCGACCGCATCACCATCTGAACGCCGTAACCGGAGTTCGGCCTCCTCCCGCCCGCCCTGCCCCCACCGCCCGATCAGGGCCTTCGCCCGCGGGACGTCGCCGGGATCAACGAAGGAGAGGAAGGAGGTTCCCGGCATCTCGCCCTCGGCGTAGCCGAGGATCTCCGCCATCCGGGCGCTGGCAAAGATCGTGGTACCTCCCCGGTTGACCACCAGAACCCCCTCGTGCAGACTCCCGGTGATCTCGCGCCACATATCCTCCACTCTTTTGAGCGCCACCTCCGCACGCTTCAGCGCGAGAGCGTGCCGGATGGTGCAGACCAGGAGTTCGGGGGTGATCCCCTCCCGGACCAGGTAATCGTCTGCACCGTGCCAGAGCGCCCTGACCTCCGCATCGAGGTCGTCACGCGAGACAAGGAGGATGACCGGGACACCGGGCGCTTCGTCGCTCACCCGCGCCACCTCCGCAGGTTCGTGGCCGCCAGGGTCGAGCAGGATAAGGTCGAACGGCTCTCGCCGGAGAGCGTCGAGACCTTCGGCAAACTGCCGGTGCGAGACCGCCTCAGCCGGGAACCCGGCCTCCCGGAGCATCTCCTTGACCCGGGGGGCATCGCCCGGGTTCCCGGTGATGACAAGCAGCCTGAGCGGATCGGGCACTCCTTCACACCCCCGCCGGCAGGGTCCGGATACGGCGTAGCTTCAACTTCATCCCCGTGCGAGGTGCACCAGGATGCGTCCGGAGCACCTCTACCCCTTAACCGAGGGTTCCGGGGATAAGTGTTACTGAGCGGTCTCCACCAGCCGGAGGAACTGCTCGATGGCCCACTCGTTCCTGACCTCCGGGTGGAAGAGGAGGCCGTAGAGCGGGAACGAGCGGTGCCGGATGACCTGGACGCACCGGTCCGAGGCGGCGAGGGGTATGAACCCCTCAGGAACTCCGACAGCGGATTCATGCAGTTCGTACGCTCTAAATCCCTTCCTCCCGGCGAAGAGGGG
>JALNXI010000312.1 GCA_023230425.1 Methanoculleus sp.
CCCCGAGTAGAGGTAGGCCGGCCGGGCGCGTGCGGCACACCCGACGGTGTCCACGAGCGAGACGACCGGGTGGTGGTGGCCGAGGACGATGAGGTGGCCGAAGAGTTCGGGGGCGGGGTGGGTGTGGCCGTGGAGGTAGCCGACACCGTCGATGAGCGCACCGCCGGGGGGCAGGAGTTCTCCCGGTTCGAGGAACCGCCCGATGCCCCCGTCATGGTTCCCCGGGGCGACAGCAAGCGGCACGCGGTCGCGGAACGCTTCGAGAACGCCGGGGAGTTCCCGGTACTCCTGCCTGCTCGTGACCGGGACGTTGTGCTTGACGTCCCCGAGGAGGAGGAGGAGGTCGGGCTCTGTCTCCTCGATGCAGGCGACGACCCGGCCGGTCCGGGAAGCGCTCCGGCTCGTTATGTGGACGCCGTGACGTTCGAGGCCCGACTCGATGCCCATGTGCAGGTCGGCGACGACCAGAACGCGCTGGTCCTGCTCGACCAGGAGGGCCGGGCCGCTCTCGATAAAATGCAGGCGCATAGCGTGTTATATCAGTTTTATCATGCCCGATGCAGGCTGATAGCATTCCCCTGCAGCAAGGAGTTCCTCAAGCGCAGCGCGTGCGTCCCGCGCGGAGAGGCCGGACCGCACTCCGGCGGCGACGGCGTCGTCGATGCCGATGCCCCGCGCGCCTCCCTCATCGGCGAGGGCGGCAAGGAGGATCTCACGCCCGGCGACGGGCGCGATATCGCCGGGTGTGATATCCGGGCGGACGATTGCAAGCGCTGTCCGCACCATCCCGGCCATGTCCCGGATATCCTCCTCCGTTGTCCCGTAGAGCCGGAGAGCGGTTGCGACCCGCTCGTCGCCGTCGCCCCCGAGAGCCTTCTCGAGCGCTTCGAGCCGGTCGAGCGTCGCGCCGGCGGTCTTCTGCACCCAGAGGTCGCGGACGGTGCGATCCACCACGTTGATCGCCTCGACGTCCACCGCTGCATACGCCCGTGGCCCGGAACCGGTGAGCGTCGCCCGGCCGGTGACGGCGACGAACGCAGGCGGTTCGATGTAGCCGAGCGTCTCGATCGCGTCCGGGCTCTGCCAGTCCACCGTGACCCGGAACGTGCCGGTGGGGTCGGCAATCCGGGCCTGCATCACATCGCCGCTCCCCCTGCGTTCGGTGAGGGCGCCGACGATGAAGAGGCGGCGGCACCAGGCGCCGGCAGGCGTCACCACGTATGAGCCGTCCCGGCCGTCCCCGGAGTCCACTGTATGCCGCGCGGCGGAGAAGTCCCGCGCAAATACTCGATCTACAGGTTCCATAATTTCGCCCGTCTCAGGAAAGGAGCACAGGATACCGGTGCAGGAGATCCGGCAGGCCGGATCCCCATGCGAACTCCCGGTATTCCCGTAATCTCTGTACCTTACTCATACTCTCCCAACCCTCTAAAAAGGATCACCGAAAGAGATGTCGATGCTTTTACGATGCACGAGCACCAACTTCTATTCAAATGGAAGGTAACCACACCATCTGGATAGAGAAGTATCGGCCCAGAAGACTCGATGAGATGGTCGGACAGAAGGATATCGTGGTGCGCCTCCAATCCTACGTGAAGACCGGTAACCTGCCGCACCTTCTCTTCACCGGGAGCGCCGGGATAGGGAAGACGACCGCCGCGGTGGCGCTCGCGCGGGAGTTCTTCGGCGACTCCTGGCAGATGAACTTCCGGGAGATGAACGCCTCCGACGAGCGCGGTATCGACGTCGTCAGGAACCAGATCAAGCAGTTCGCCCGGACGTCGCCGCTTGCCGGCTCGACGTTCAAGGTCCTCTTCCTCGATGAGGCGGATGCGCTCACCACGGATGCACAGGCCGCCCTCCGGAGGACGATGGAGACCTATGCCCGAACCTGCCGGTTCATCCTCTCGTGCAACTACTCTTCGAAGATCATCGACCCCATCCAGAGCCGGTGCGCCATCTACCGGTTCAGGCCGCTTGACCGGGAGGCGGTCATCGAGGAGGTCCGGAAGATTGCCGCAGCCGAAGGCCTCACCGTCACGGAAGGGGCGCTTGATGCCATCGTCTATGTCGCTTCCGGGGATATGAGGAAGGCTATCAACGCCCTGCAGGGGGCTGCCATCCTCCGGCCCACCATCGATGAGGAGATGATCTACGAGATCACCGCGACGGCCCGCCCGGCGGAGATCGATGAACTCCTCGACCTCTCGATTGCAGGAAAGTTCGATGAGGCCGAGCAGGCGCTCTCCGAACTGACCCGCGGCCGGGGCATCGCCCCGAACGAGTTGATCAACCAGTGCTACCGGGCGCTGGTTCAGCGCGACATCGACCGGACGCTCAAAGTGAGACTGATTGATGCTCTCGGCGAGACCGATTTCCGCCTCTCGGAAGGGGCAAGCAGCGACATCCAGATGGAGGCGCTGCTCGCCCGGTTCGTCCTCGCCGCAGAGGAGCACCGGTGAAGAGGTTTCGGCCGTGCCTGAAGAGGTAACCGTCGAGGTCACCGATGTCGTCGGGGAGTGGACGAAACTCCTGAAGAAACAGTTCAAGCGGGAGCTCGCGGAGCTCTCCCGCGAGTACCCCCATAAGCGGTCGCTCATCATCGATTTCCGGAAGATCCTGAATAACCGGCTGGCGTTTGAGCTCCTGCGGAGCCCGGGCAAGGTCCTTGGGGATGTCCGGGACGCGATCGTCCAGAACAAACTCATTAAACTCAAGGACGGCCAGGACCCGGAACTGATCAACATCCGGTTCACGAACCTGCCGCAGAGGACCGACGTCCGGGATATCAGGGCCGACCAGATCAATACGTTCGTCGGCATCGAGGGGATCCTCCGGAAGACGACCGAGGTGCGTCCCCGGATCGTCAGCGCGGTCTTCCGGTGCCGTTCCTGCGGGAAGAACACCGAACCGGTCCCCCAGGGCTATGGGAGGTTCGATGAGCCGGACTTCTGCCCGAACTGCGAGCGCAAGACCCGGCTCGATCTGGTCATGAACCGGTGCCGGTTCGTCGACGCCCAGAAACTCCGGATCCAGGAGTCCCCGGAAGGTCTCCGGGGCGGCGAACAGCCCCAGACGCTCGATGTCGACGTCACCGACGACCTCACGGGCATCGTCTCGCCGGGCGACCGGGTGGTGGTGAACGGTATCCTGCGGTCGGTGCAG
>JALNXI010000019.1 GCA_023230425.1 Methanoculleus sp.
GAGACGGGGGGGGAAGACCCCTCCCCGTCAGCCCCACCCCCATGGCGATAGCCACCACGGTCCACAGCATGAGGACATGCTTGCGAGAAAAGGTCGAACTTCAGGCCGGGTCCGGCACCAATCTCGTCAGGGATGAACGACAGCCGGAATTGGGTGGGCGTTACCAGAGCCCGATAACGGAAATTTTCGGTCGGATCCACCGAGATCGATTATCAGTTCTCTGCTGGAGCACTACCGAATTATGCAACACAGCAGCCTGCCGTGGAAGATCCGGGGCGGACTGCGCCCCGGTCAGAGCCCCGAGAGGTCGATACCCCCGTTTGAGGTGGTGACGGCGATCGTCGGCCCTCCGTCGCCGAGCGTGCCCGATACCCGGGTCCCCGATGACTCGTCAAGCAGGAGCGGCAGGTCGTTCACTGCTATCCTGCCGTTAGAGGTGGTGGCGACCACCCGGACGTTCAGGCTCTCCGCGAGCCGGAGCGCGATAGCACCGTTGCTCGTAGTGATCGCCACGTCACCCCGGGTGGCCGGGATGCTGGCGGAGATCGGGCCGTTGGATGTCTGCAGTTCCAGCACTCCCCCGGACTCTTCCACCGTGATCCCGGCGTTGCTGGTCCGTGCGGTGATGTAACCTTCGGCGCCCCGCACCTCGATCCCGCCGTTCGAGGAGGCAGCCGTGATATCGCCCCCGCGAGCACCGTCAACCCGCACGGGGCCGTTCGACGTCCGGAGTTCTGTTCCGTTCACCCGTACACCGGCAAGGTCGATCGGGCCGTTCGAGGTCACGGCCTGCTGGAGGACGACGGTGGGGGGCAGGGATATCGTGTATTTCACGTTCACCTGCGGGTTTAGCCCGGTATGCACCGTCTCGATCCGGAGGGGATCGCCCTCCGTCACCTCTATCCGGACCTTCTCCAGTTCGGCCCGGCCGTAGGGGGTCCGTTTGACCGCCGTAACGGCGACGTAATCCTCTTCCCAGGCGCTCACGCTCACGCCCCCATTGCGGTTGATCACGGTCACGGCGCTCCCCGGTTCCACCGGGACGGTTCGGTTGAACTCCTCCGTCGTCTCGAGGCCCGGCATCCCGGTGCACCCGGTGAAAACTACAGCGACGATGAGGACCAGTAGCACCAGTGCTGCATGGACAGTTCCCTGCATGGTTACCTCTCTCGCGTCGCCCCTCATGTCACCACCGCCTTCTGGAACGTCCGGCGGGCGAGGAGATACATCACCGTCGCAAAGACGACGAGGTAGCCGAACGAGAGGAGGACGTCGGCCGGAGTGAAGGAATAACTGGCCCCGACGGCGAAGAACTCGCTCCCGAGGGCAAAGTAGCGGACCCCGCTGACCAGGTGGGTCAGGGGATTGTAGATCGAGAGGGCCTGCAGGAGCGGCGGGAACGCCTGGATCGGGTAGAGGGCGTTCGAGACGAAGAAGAGCGGCAGGGTGAGGAGCGTGATGATCCCCTGCAGTCCTTCGGGGCTCTCGAGGCGCATCGATATCGTGGAGGAGAAGAGGAGGAACCCGAGCGAGAAGACGCCGACGAACGCGAAGATCCCGAGGATCGAGACGGCGATCCGGGCCGGCGAAAACCCCGGGAAGAACCGCACGCCGAGGATGAGTCCGAAGACCATGATGATGGCGACCTGGATGAACGACTTCGTCATCCCCGAGAGGCTGACCCCGAGCATGATGTGGGTCCGGGGCATGGGACTCGCGAGCATCTCCCGCATCAGCCCCCAGTTCTTATCGAAGAGGAGGCTGATCCCCCCAAAGAGGCTCGTAAAGAGGGTCGTCATAGCGATCACCCCGGCGGCCATGAAGGTGAGGTAGTCGACCGGGATGACGCCCGCCGGGACCGGGATAGCCGAGGTGAACCGGTTGAAGTTCGAGGACATGGCAACACCGAAGAACGCCATCCAGAGCGCCGGCTGCAGGAGCGACGAGAGGAGCTGCGTCCTGAACCGGACGAACCGGATCATCTCCCGCCAGTAGACGGTGAGGAACTCCCAGGCCACCTTCTGTTCACGCTCCCTCGTCGCGCAGTTCCCTGCCGGTGTAGTAGACGAAGACATCGTCCATCGTCGGTTTCTTGAGGTTCACGCTCGATATATCGATCCCGGCGCCACGCACTCGCTCGACGATCCGCGGGAGACAGTGGCTCCCGTCGGCCGATATCGTTATCGAGAGGCCCCGGGGCGACTCGGTGACTGATCGGATCTCCCCGACCCCCCGGAGGGTCTCCCGTGCCTTTGCGTCGTCGCCGGTCTCCAGGTAGACGACGTCCTCGCCGAGGGTGTTCTTGAGCTCCTCCGGGGTGCCGGAGACGATGATCCTGCCGTGGTCGATGATGCTGATCCGGTCCGAGAGCATATCGGCCTCCTCCATGTAGTGCGTCGTCATGAATACCGTCGTCCCGGCCGCGTTCACCTCCCGGATGTAGTCCCACATCCGCATACGTGTCTGGGGGTCGAGCCCCTGCGTCGGTTCGTCGAGGAACAGGACCTCCGGCCGGGTTAAGAGGCCGCGCGCGATCTGGAGCCGCCGTTTCATGCCGCCGGAGAGGTTCTTCGTCCGCTCGTTGCGTTTGGCATCGAGTTCCACGACCCGGAGCATCTCGTCGATCCGCTTCTTGCGCTCATCGCGGGGGATCGAGTAGAGCCGCCCATGGAACTCCATCGTCTCCCAGACGGTGAGGTCGCGGTCGAGGACGTCGTCCTGGAAGACGATCCCGATGGCTTCCCGGACCCGCCCGGGCTCCCGGGCGACGTCGTGGCCGGCCACCCGCACCGTGCCCGCCTGGAGGGGGAGGAGCGTTGTTAAGATGTTGATGGTGGTGCTCTTCCCCGCGCCGTTCGGGCCGAGGAAGGAGAAGATTTCGCCTCTCCGGACGCTGAAACTGATGCCGCGCACCGCTACAAAACCGTTGAATGTATGTTCGAGGTCCTGCACCTCTATGATATCACCCTCTCCCATCGGTCACCGTCCGGTCCCGTCGGCGCAGACGCCCGCCCGCGCTCTTACACCCTCATGCACGGTGCTGCCATATTTCCCTTTCCCTCCCGGTATGCGGCCGGCCGCCCGGAGGCCCCAGCGCGATCCCCGGCCCCCCTCCCTCCGCCGCACCCCGGGACGCGGGCCCGGGCGGCAAAACCGCTCCGGCACTCATCCGGCGGCCGGCCCGGATAGGTATTTTCAAATACCGGAACTCCCCCATCCATCCTCAGAGACGATATGTGCGGCTACTGCTTTCCCATCGCTACCGGGGGTTCCCGGGCTCGGGCCCGGCAGAGCATCGCTCCCGGCACCGGCGTGCCGGAGCACGAGGAGCGGGCGGGAGGGCGGCGGTGACCGCGGCCGGCCGGGTTGCCCTCGCCCTCCTCCTCGTCGCGCTGGCGCTCGTGCCGGCGGCAGGAGGGCTCGTCGTCGCCAACGCCGACCTGACGCCGGCGGAGGTGAACCTCCTCTTTGCTATGCGGGAGTACACCCTGACCTACAACGAGTATGCCAGCCGGCTGCCGGGATGGGTGACCGGGCCGTTTGAGAACGAGAAGGTCAACCTCTACATCGAGTCTCCCGATGGCGTCCTGATCATCGGGATAACCTTCCACGACCGGAAGATCGTTCAGTTCGACGCAAAGGGCTGCCCGGACCCGATCGTCACGGTGACCACCGATAAGGCGACGGTGGAGGAAGTCATGGTCTCCGACCAGCCGTTTGACACGTTCCGGGCCGCGATGAAGAACGGCACCGTCACGATCGAGGGGAACACCCTGCTCGGGACGCTGCGGTCGGGGATGGTCCGGTTCGGTCTCCGGGTGATGGACGTCATCGGGTTGTGAGAACCAGAAATGAGTTGACGGCCCGCCTCACAGGCCCGCGAGGCGCATGCAGAACCCGAGAGTCAGCCCCGACATGGCCGACGTCGCCGAGAGAGCCGCGAGCACGGCGGCGTTCAGCACCGGGCCGGTCCTGAACGGGATGTAGGTCGGGTTGCGCTGCAGTCGCTGCACTCTCCGGAACGGCCTTGTGGTCGTTGAGATGGGGGGTTTATAGGGTCTTATCCTCATGGGAACACCTCCTCGTGCCGGGTGAATAATATTTCTTGTGAGTCGGTTGTTTCCCCGAATTATAATTATTGCGGTTTTGCTCTCCGGGAGGGGCGACCGCTCCGGAGAAAAAACCGGCGGCGTCTCCCGGCCCGCGACAGGTTTATCCGATCTCCGGCAAGAGAACCTCTACAGATGCATCGATACGCAAGGACCCTCCTCTACGGCATACTGGCGTTTGCCGTCTATGCCGGTGTCAGTTTTACCGTCAGCGGGCGGGTGAACTGGATCCTCGCGGCAGCGACGGCCGTAGGGGTGATGATCGCTTACCTCTTCGTCGCTCCCCGGCGGGGGCGGTTGAGGGTATGACGGAGGGAGTGCGGGCAGAATGGGAGCCGCTCCGGAAGGTGGCTGTCCACCGGCCGGGGATCGAGATGTTCTTTGGGCTGCTGGACCCGTATGCGGCGCTCTACGAGCGGGCGTTCAGCCGCTACGAGGCGCGCCGGGAGCACGATAACCTCGAGCGCACCCTCCGGGAGGAGTTCGGTGTTCGGGTGCTGCGGCTCAAGGAGACGATCCTCGATGCCGCCGACCGCGACCCGGCGGTGCGCCGGCGGCTCGTCGACTGGGCGCATGAGACCGTCACCCTCCGGGGCGGCAGGAAAGAAGTGGCGGAGGCCCGCCGGAGCATGGAGCAGAACGCCGACGCCCTCGACTCGCTGCACTTCTTCACCCTCCTCCTCCTGAATCCGGTCATCGAGGTGGGACGGGGGCGCACCGACGGCGGGGTGGATGTCCGGATCCTGGGGCAGGAGCCGCTCGCGAACCTCTACTTCATGCGCGACCAGCAGGCGGTGACCGGCTGCGGCCTCGTCGTCGCACGGCCGGCAAAACGGCAGCGGGCCCGGGAGCCCGAGATTACCCGGTTCCTCTGGGATATCCTCGGCATCCCGGTCGCCGGGACGGTGCGGGAGCCGGGGACGTTTGAGGGCGGCGATTTCATGCCGATGGGGGATTTCTGCCTCATCGGTACCGGAGACCGGACGAATCCGGCCGGGATCCGCCAGTTCCTCGACTGCACCCCGGGGTTCGACGAGATCGGCGTGGTCCACCAGCCGGGCCACCCGCTCATACCCGGTGACCGGCCCGACCCGATGGTCGATATGCACCTCGATACCTACTTCAACGTCGCGGGAAGCGGTGTTGTGATCGGCTCCGAGTTCCTCCTCCGGCGGGCGCGGGTCGATGTCTATTGCCGGGCGGGTGGGGGCTACGAGCCGTCGGGCGAGGCTGTGAGCCTCCACGACTACATACGGTCGAAAGGGTTTGCGGTGATCGACCTCTCGATCCTGGAGCAACTCTCCTACGCCGCAAACGTCCTCTGCATCCGCGACGGGAGCATCCTTGCGGTGGAGGGGGAGCTGGTGATGCAGACGGTGCTCCTGAACCTGGAGCGGAAGGCCGCGCGCGATCCGGAACGCTACGGGCGGCTCCTCCACCATGCAGAGGAGGACTACCGCCGGATCAGGAGCGGTGGGCGATTCTTCCCGCACAAGAGGGAGTTCTCCCGGCACGGCATCGAGATCTGCCCGCTCCACCTCGAGAACCTGACGGGAGGCTACGGCGGCCCCCATTGCATGACCTGCACACTGGAGCGGGGGTAGCGGGATGACGGGGAAGACCGTGGTGGTCGCGCTCGGGGGGAACGCCATCCTGCGGAACCAGGAGGTGGGGACGGCTGAAGAGCAGATCGCGAACGTCCGCCGGGCCTCGCGGCAGCTCGCCGAGATCGCAAGCGACGGCTACGCCGTCGTCGTCACCCACGGGAACGGCCCCCAGGTGGGGGACATCCTCCTCCGGAACGAACTTACGGAGGATACCCTCCCGTCGATGCCGCTCGATATCTGCGGGGCGGAGAGCCAGGGGATGATCGGCTACATGCTGCAGCAGTCGATGCAGGAGGCCCTTCTGGCGGCGGGGCTCGACTGCCCGGTCGCGACGGTGCTCACCCAGACCCTGGTGGACGGTGACGACCCGGCGTTTGGAGACCCAACGAAACCCATCGGCCCGTTCTATACGGCCATGCAGGCAAAACGGCTCCAGGAGGAGAAGGGCTGGCAGATGGTGCAGATCCGGGGGCAGGGCTACCGGCGGGTGGTCCCCTCGCCGCGCCCGATCGCTCTCATTGAGGGGCAGGCGATACTCGGGCTCATCCGGGCCGGGGTGGTCGTCATCGCCGCGGGCGGCGGGGGCGTCCCGGTGGTCGCGGACACGGGGGGCACCCTCCGGGGTGTCGAGGCGGTGGTGGACAAGGACTACACCGCGGCGCTCCTTGCCCGGCTCGTTGGCGCCGGCGACCTGCTGATCCTGACCGACGTCGAGCACGTTGCCCTGAACTACGGGCGGCCGGGCCGGCAGGACATACGCGAGATGACGGTTGCGGAAGCACGCGAGCACCTCGCGGCGGGGCATTTCCCCCCCGGGAGCATGGGACCGAAGATCAGGGCGGCCGTCGGGTTCCTTGAAGATGGAGGGGACCGGGCCACCATCGCATCGCTCGATTCGGCCGCCGACGCCCTTGCCGGGCGGGCCGGGACCCGGATCCGGCGGTAACCGGCGCCCGACCCCAACACTTATATATTACATCCCCAAACTTCCGGCGGTGAAGCAAGGGTATGGCTGATAACTTCTGGACAGGCGTCATCGTTGGGTGGCTCGTGGGGCTCATTCTCGGTTTCCTGCTGCCGGTCATCGGCCCGCTGGTCGGCGGGTTCGTCGCCGGCTGGATGGTCCGGGGTGGGATGGGGAACGGCGCAAAAGCCGGGCTGATTGCCGGCATCCTTGGTGCTATCGTCATCGCGGTGCTGCTCCTCATCGGCGGCACGGTTCTCCTCGGGGCATTCGGGTTCATCGCGGGCCTCGGGACATCGCTCGTCATCATCGTGACGGCGTTCGTCTACCAGGGGATCCTCTCCCTGATCGGCGGCGCCATCGCCGGAGCGATCCGGCGGTAAGGCAAAGCAGACCCCGGGGAGGGTTGCCCTCCCGGGCTCTTCTCAACCCGGAGGCAGGTCACGGCATGAGGTTCCCGAGCCCCTCCTGGAACCGGACCGCTATGCGGGAGCGGTACATCCAGAGGTAGGCGGCCACCGCCGCAGCCTCGACGATGACGACGTACGCGACGATATGCCCGATCGATACGTCATAGAGGACGCCCATCACGGCGCTCCCCACGAACCATGCCGTCCCGAAGACCGCGCTCATGGCGCCGTAGACCTCTCCCCTCCGGGTCGCCTCCGTGGACTCTGCGATCGACGCCCGGAGTACGGTCTCGAAGATCCCGATCCCGGCCCCCCAGGCGAGCGACCCCGCGAGCGCCGCGCCCGGGTCGAGTGAGAAGGCGAGGAGGACCGTCGCAGTGCTGAGGACCGGTATGGTGAGGAGGGCGTGGATGCCGATACGGTCGAAGACCCGCCCGATGAGCAGCGCCACGACGACCGAGACCGCCATCGCCGCGGCGTAGAAGAGGGGAATGCCGGCGTCGGGGATGACCGACTGGGCCTTTAAGTGGAAAGATATGAGCGGGAAGCTTGCGAACCCGGCCATGCCGAGGAATATGAACGTGGCGTACGGCATGATTCCGGGCAGGTCGGCGGTCTCGTTGGTCCCACCGTTCTCCTCCAGGCTTCCCGGCTTCGGCACCACTGACCGGGCGAAGAAGAGGACCAGCGCAACCCCGGCGAGAGGGATGCCGAGCAGGAGAAACCCTGTGGCGTAGCCGCCGGTGAAGGCGAGAGCGGCGACCATGACGAGGGGCCCTATGACCGCACCGACCTGGTCGAGCGCCTTGTGGACCCCAAACCCCCATCCCCTCCCGACGGCCGTCGTCGCGTGGGAGAGGATCGTGTCCCGCGCAGGCGTCCGGATGGCCTTTCCTACCCGCTCGGCGATGATGAGGACGGCCGCAGCCTCCCACCCCCCGGCAACGGCAAGGAGCGGGATGGCGGCGAGCAGGCCGTAGCCGGCCATCGTCACCTTCCAGTAGTGGTGACTCTGGTCGACGTAGCCGCCGGTGACGGACCGCAGCGCATACCCTATGAACTCGCCGGACCCGGCAATCAGCCCGACGACGGCCGCGCTCCCCCCGAGGAGGAGGATGTAGGGTCCGGTGACGCTCCGGGCACCGTTTGAGACCAGGCTCCCGCAGAGACTTGCCACGCCGAGGAGCAGGATGAGCCGGACCGAGAGGTTGCGGACCTCCTGCCGGGTGTCCGGGGAAGAATCTGGCATGTTCTCCGGGGGATTGATGGCTGTTTCTATATAAGGTGCTACGAGTCCGGTGTGGACAACATCAGTGCCCTTATTTGCGCTCGCCGCAAATAGCCTTGTAACGACCCGGGCGGGCTTCTGCTCTCCGGGAGGCAGGAGGGACGGCAGTGGAGCAGGAAAATGGGCAATCGTATTCGCGGAAATTCATCCTGATACTCATCACCCTCGCCACGTTCCTCAACCCGTTCACGGGCACCGCGATCAACCTCGCCCTGCCCTCCATCGGCGGTGAATTCTCCGCCGACGCCGCCACGCTCGCCTGGGTCTCGAGCGCCTACCTCCTCTCGTCGGTCATCTTCCTCCTTCCCGCCGGAAGGCTCGGCGACTCCCGGGGGAAGGTCACCGTCTTCATGATCGGGATCGTCGTCTACACCGCTGGAGCCCTTCTCACCATCTTCACGCCCACGATAGGGATGCTGCTCGCCTTCCGGTTCCTGCAGGGGATCGGCGGCGCCATGATCTATGCAAACAGCGTGGCCCTGATCACCCACCTCTACCCGCCCGGCGAGCGGGGTTACGCGATCGGGCTCAACACCACCGCCGTCTACGCCGGACTCTCGCTCGGGCCGTTCCTCGGGGGCGCCCTGACCCAGTTCCTCGGCTGGCGGAGCATCTTCATCGTGACCGCGTTCCTCGCCGTCCCGGTCCTCGTCTACGCGAAGAAGTTCCCGGCGTTCCTGAACGAGTGGCACCAGGAGCACTTCGACATCGCGGGGCTGGTCATCTCCTCCACCCTGATCCTCTGCCTCTTCCTCGGGCTGGCCAAAGCGACCACCCCGACCGGCGTGGTGCTCCTCGCGGCAGCGCTCGTGCTCGGGGTGGCCTTCTACCTGGTGGAGCGGCGGCAGCCCTGCCCCCTCCTCCCCGTCTCGCTCCTCTCGTCGAACCGGGTCTTCGCCGCCTCAAACGTCGCCGCCCTGATCAACTACAGCGCCACGTATGCAGTCGGGTTTCTCCTCTCCCTCTACCTCCAGTACATCCGGGGCTACGAACCCGTCGCTGCCGGCACCCTCCTCCTGGTCCAGCCGGTCATCCAGGTCTTCATCGCCCCGGTGGCGGGCCGCCTCGCCGACCGGATGCAGCCCGGGCACGTCGCCTCGGTGGGTATGGCGCTCTCGGCCGTGGGTCTCTTCGGCCTCTCGATGCTTGGCGAGACGACGTCGGTCGGTGTGATTCTTGCTCTTCTGGTCCTCCTGGGCGTGGGGGTCGGGCTCTTCTCGTCCCCGAACACCACCGCCATCATGGGATGCGTGGAGAAGAGGTTCTACGGGAGCGCATCGGCGATGACGGCGATGATGCGGTCGCTTGGTATGATGCTGAGCATGGGGGCGGTCCTCGTTGTCTTTGCGGTCATCATGGGGTCGACTGCCGTTACACCGGCCATATTCCCGGAGTTCCTCACGAGCGTGCACCTGATCTTCTTCGCGTTCGGCGTCCTCTCGGTCTTCGGGGTCGTCCTGTCGCTCCGCAGGAATAAATAACCTTAAAATAAGGCAAGTTCTCGAAACGGGCTTCCCTGGAACCGAAGGGAAACGTTAAAACGCCGGGCATCCTGTGATCTTCTGAACGGATGGAACTCGCAATCGGGAAGGCCGGCGACCGGGAGATCGCCGTCGATGCCCAGGAGTTGGTCACGGGACGGACCTGTATCATCGCGCAGTCGGGCGCCGGGAAGAGCTGGGGCATCGCGGTCCTCTGTGAGCGGCTCCTCGAGGCCCGGATCGGGTTCTGCCTCATCGATACGGAGGGGGAGTACTTCTCGCTCAAGGACCGGTTTCCCCTCCTCCGGATCGGCTCCGGCGACGGCTGCGACGCGGAGATCGGGCGGGCGAACATACGGGAACTGCTGGAGAACGCGATCTGCTCCCGGACGGCGGTGATCTTCGACGTCTCAGAGACCGATATGCGCGAAGAGGTGACGAAGCTCGCTGAGATCCTCTACGACCTGGAGAGCAGGTTAAAGCAGCCCTTCCTGCTGATCGTGGAGGAGGCGGACAAGTTCATCCCCCAGGCGGGGACCCCCATCAAGAAGATCGAGGAGATTTCCTGCCGGGGGCGCAAGCGCGGGCTCGGGCTGATGGTCGCGACGCAACGGCCGTCGCTTGTCGCAAAGAACGTCCTCTCGCAGTGCAACAGCCAGATCATCGGGAAGCTCTCGATCGAGAACGACTTAAAATCGGTCAGCCTCTTCTTCTCGTCCCGGCAGGAGGTCGAGGAGCTCGCGGAGCTTGAGCCGGGAGAGTTCTTCGTGATGGGTGGGCTCTCCCGGGAGAAGGTGCGGATGCGGTTTGGGGCCCGGGTGACGAAGCACCGGGGGGTAACGCCCCGGCTCGTGGCCGCACCCCCGACCCGGGCGGCCCGGACCGAACCGTGTCCCGGCCCCCGGGAAGATCCCGTGGAGCCGCCCGCCGTCGGGAACGCGGTGGTCCCGGTCCTCCTCCGCGAGGAGGCGCTCGATATAGCGATGGCGAAGCGAAAACGCCGGTTCCGGATCCTCGAACCCGAAGAGCGGATCGTCTTGGGGGAACGGGTCTACCGGCCGCTCCACCGGGTGGAGGTCCGCTACATCGGCGGGCTCATACGCAGGGCGACGAAGACGGCGTCGTTTGTCCTCGACGGCTGCACCGGCTGCATCGTCGAGGTGGACCGGGGGCTGAAGGTCCGGCCGGGGTTCTCGGAGCTCCTGGGGCTCGATGAGGACGCGGTGAAGATCGTTGCAGGCCTCGCGAACGGCGGCTCGACATTGATCGAGATCGAGGCCGATACCCGCCTCCCCCCCGGTGCGGTGAAGAAGGCAGTAAAAAGCCTTACGAAGGCGAAACTCGTCACGGAGATGAAGACGGTGGGTGATACGGTGGTCTACGCCCCCCTGCTTGCGGCGGAGGTTCCGGGGCTTTCCACCCTCCGGCGGGGGGCGGATCTCCCGATGGAGCGGCTCCGGGAGACGCCCCTTGAGGCGAAGGTCACGGAATCCTCGCTCCGGACCATCCTGAAGGGGCTTGAGCCGACGGCGGAGATCGTCGGGTTCGATACGATCTACTACCCGGTCTACCGGATCCGGTTCGCATCGGAACACGGGGAGCGCTCGATCATCCTCGACGGCTGCACCGGGCGGGAACTCCCCTTCCCGGTCTCCTGACCGGAGCGCTTATTGGTACCGGGAAATATATGAGATCGTATGCCCCCGTCGGTCTTGCGGCCGGTCGGGGGAAGGAGTACCAGTTATGGATTCATACCGATGCAACCTCTGCGGCTATGTCTACAACCCCGCGATCGGGGACTCTGCCCATGGCGTTGAGCCGAATACAGCCTTCGAAGACCTCCCCGCAAACTGGAAATGCCCCCGGTGCGGCGCGGCGAAGAGCCGGTTTACGAAGATCTGAGGACCGGCAGCCAGGCCCGGATCTCCGGGAACGTATCTATCTTCTTTTTGGGAGGGTTCGAGGGCGTCGCGGAAAACCCGGGAGTCATCAGGCCCGGCGTGGGCCGCAGAAGGAAAACTATTATGATCTCCTGCTCTGAAGCAGTGTATCTCCCGGCTGCATGGGAGGAACTGGTACGTCGATGCCGTCTGCCCGGAAAAAGAGGATTTACAATCCTGTGACAGGCAAATACTACGAGATCCGGCAGCATTCAAGCAAATATGGGACTGCCGGAGAGATTCCCGGGCTATGGGGCTCGAAGAAGAAAAAACCAGCAAAACTTGTGGGTTCTGGTGCGGCTCGCCCCATGCAGTGGACCGTGGTGGCTATCGCCACGGGGGGGTGGGGGCAGGGGAGGGGGTCTCTCCCCCTCCTCCCGAAAGGACAGCGTTCCCGGCAATCTCCCACCCCGCCACGGGGGGCGGGGGCAGCCATGGCGATACCCCATGGGAAGCCGTGCCCGGGGCCAGGTGAACTGACTCGCAGAAGCCAAACCCGGGACGTTTTCATGGAAAATGTTAGGTGAAATGCTCCACTACGCTCACCCCGTGCGGCGCACCTTCATGGCGACATGGTCTCGCGCGAAGACGCGAGGATGAGTGGTAGGGGCACACCCGAATCTACGCTTGCCGGGTGCGAGCAAGACCTCCAGGCACTGCCTCGCCTTTTCTCGGCAGCACCGACCCCCTCACCCGAACCGGAAGACCCGGAGTTCCTCCCCGGCGATCTCTTGCCCGGCCAGGTGCTCCAGTTCGTGGTCGATCCCGTAGGCGGCGGAGCCTGAGAAGGCCATCTCCGTCATATCGAGTTCTTCGGTCCTGATCTCGCGTTCGAGCGGGTGGACGGTCATCCTGATCACCCGGTCGGCGTCGAGCCGCACCCGGTAGGGCCGCGCGACCAGCAGCCGGGCCGGGGCCCCACCGCACTTCTCGAGCCGGTGGACCGTCCCTTCCCGGTGCAGGAGGACCGGGTTCATGAAGAGGTAGATCTCCTCAAGCGAGTAGCCGGTCCGGCTCTCCTCATCGTAGACCGTTCTCTTCTCCACGACCGATATGGCGGCGACGCTTCCTGAAGCGTAACTCCAGTCGCCTCCGTACTGGAGCGAGAAGAGGAGAGGGATGAGCGCATCGGCGGGAATGTTGAACCGGACGGCGAGGGCGGCCTCTGCGACGGCAAAGGCGATCTCTCCCCGGATAGCGTCGGTCTCCATCGGCCGCCCCTGCGGCCGGGGACCGGATAAATGCTCTGCCCATCACCTCTTGAAGACATGGACCGCCGAAGCCTTGAAGGTGACATAGGCCGGTTCCCCCTCGGCGAGGCCCAGGCGGGCGATGCTCTGCCGGGTCAGGACGGCGACGAAGGGCAGCCCCGTATCCACAACGACCCTGGAGAACATACCATTCTGCTGGACCTCGGTCACCGTCCCGGAAAAGACATTCGTGGCGCTCGACTCAAACGGTTCCCGGGATACGATCACCTCTTCGGGCCGGATGCCGACACAGACTTCGCCCTCGACGGCGGTGACGGTTCGGATGGTGATATCTCCAAGGTCGATGGCCGCCTCCCCGTCCCGGACTATCGATGCCCCGTAGAAGACGTTCTCCATGCCGGTGAAGGCGGCAACGAATTCGGTGGCCGGTTTCCGGAAGACCTCGTCGGGCGTGCCCGTCTGGACGACCCTGCCGTCCTGCATCACCGCCACCCGGTCGGCGAGGACGAATATATCCTCGAAGTGGTGGGTGATGTGGACGACCGTCGTCCCGGTTGCCCGATGGACGGCCTTCAGTTCCCTCCGGAGCCGGTCCCGGGTGACGGCGTCGAGTGCCGAGAGCGGTTCGTCCAGAAGCAGGACCCGGGGCCGGAGGACGAGCGCCCGGGCGATCGCCGCCCGCTGTTGCTCGCCCCCCGAGAGCGTCCCCGGAGTGCGTCGGAGGAGGTGGCCGATCCCGAGGAGATCTGCGATCTCCCGCACGCTGTTGCCGATGCAGGCGGGGTCGGCCTTCCGCTGCAGGAGGCCAAATCCGATGTTCTCCTCGACGGTGAGGTGGGGGAAGAGCATGTAGTCCTGGTAGACCATGCCGATCCCCCGGTCTCCCGGGTCGGTGCGGGTGATATCGCGGCCGTCAAGGGTGATCGTCCCCGCATCGGGAGCATAGATCCCCGCGATCGTCTCAAGGAGAATGGTCTTCCCGGCGCCGGTCGGCCCGAGGATGATGAAGTACTCCCCGTCCGTGACGGTCAGGTTCACGCCGGTGAGAGAAAACTCCCCGAGGGCCAGGGAGAGACCTTCGATCCCGAGCATCAGAAGGCCCCCCGGCTGTCGGCGTAGCGCTCGAAGATCAAGAGCGATGCCATAGCGATCACGATCAGGATGACCGATGCGGCGATGGCGAGGTCGAGGTCCCCGGTTGAGATATT
>JALNXI010000313.1 GCA_023230425.1 Methanoculleus sp.
CGGGTCACGGAAGTACCCGGCATACCCCTGCCGCTTCAGGGCCTGGCTGTCGTTGAGGGCAGCAAGAAGCGCGATCTCCCTGATAGAAAGGTTATCCATTGTAACTCCCGAGAACCTCCAGGTGTCTCCGGTTGACCATCCTCCCGAGGACAAGCGACCAGACCTCGCCTGAACCATGCGCCCGCAACACCGCGGCGCACTCCCGCTTCGTCGCCCCGGTGATGCAGGTATCGTCGATCAGAAGAACCGACTCGCCGTTGAACCTGTACCGGCACCCAATGTTCCCTGCGATCTCCTTCTCCTTTTCGCGGTGATCAGGGATACTATGCATTGGGCGATATACTTTGCTCTTATACAGGGCGTCCAGGTATCGTATCCCGTAGCGGGAGGCGACGCCTTCAGCCAGGAGCGCCGGGGGGTTGTACCCTCCGGCACCCGAGCCCCGCATAACCGGGATGACAACATCGAGATCCCGAAAGTCCGGGTACTGATGATCAACCGCGTAGAAGAGACATTCCAGGAGCCGCGGGACAAAGGTTTCGTCCGTCTTCAGCCTCCGGATCTCGCCACTCAGAACGTCATCGGGATATTCTTCCCTATAGAGGTATTTCCCGAACGCCCGGACACGGACGGGAGGGTCCTCTCTATCCGGCCTGTCCCGGCACGCTGCACAGTAGGGGAACGTATCTGCAAAACGATCCGGTATGGGATTACCGCACACCTGACAGTACGGAGGATAGAGGATCTCAAGTTCCGTCCCATCAGACCGGAGAAAAATCCTTTTCATTTTCAGTCCCTCCCAACGTTCCGGAATGGCTATCCGTTCCCTGGGAAGTGTTATCGGGAAGGCCCTTTATATACCTGCGGCCTGCGGCCTGAAAGTGCACGCGAGGAGAGGGACAACCCTCAACGGAAACGATCTCCCGGAGAACAACTCCCTATCGGGGGCAGAAAGACCCGCGATTACCCCGCCGAGAGGTCCATCACCACTGCGTCAGGTATCGCATCGGTCAGATCCCTGACCGTCTCCGGGTGGCAGGTGAAGTAGAGGACCTGGCACGTCCCCGTGAGGTCAGCAATCGCCCGGCAGGCATTCCTCCGGCGGAGCGGATCGAAATTGACGAGGATGTCGTCAAAGACGACCGGGACGTGAAGGGGCGAGGTTGCAGAATCGCGGATGTACCCGAACCGCAGTGCAAGGTAGAGCTGCTCGGCGGTCCCCCGGGAGAGATCGTCAATCATCTTCCGGGCGCCTGTTGTCTCCTCGACATAGAGTTCGGACCCGCCAAACGGCATCACCACCCGCGTATACCTCCCCCCGGTGATCCCCGTGAAGAACGATTGCGCCTGCCGGAGGATCTCAGGCTGGCGCTCCCGCTCGAAGGTCTCCACCGCCATATCAAGGAGGCTGGATGCCGCAGTATAGACCGCCCACTGCCGGGACGCCTGGTTGATCTCCTCCTCCAGTGCGGCCGCCCGCGAGAGGAGGAGGGTGAGGTCACGGTCGCCCTCAATCCCGGCGCACCGCTCCTGAAGCGTCCCGATTGCCTGGAGATCCTCCTTGAGTGCATCCTGGACCCTCGTACGTTCATCCTCCCTCTCCTGGAGGTGAACCTGCATCCGGATGGGATCGTACCCCTGCAGTGCCGCAATAAAGTCCGGGTAGCGTTCCTCCCCACTGATCCGTCGGATAGCAGACTCGGCATCCAGGATGCTCTTCTCCAGGTCCCGTCTTTCGCGCGACAGCCGCTCCAGCTCACGGAACTCCTCCGGGGTCGCAGCACCCCGTTCCTCCAGGATGGCTCGAAGACCCGCTTTTGCTGCCCCGGACCGGGCAGATATGCTCTGAAGTGCCTCGCTCTCCTCCTTCTGCCGGGCAACAAGCGTCTCGAACCTCCTCTTCGTCTCTTCTTCGTCGCGGAGCAGCCGGACCAACCCCTCCAGAACGGTCTCCGGGGAGCCGCCCACAGGCTCATTGCAGGCACCGGCGGCAGCAGCGATACCCTCCTCAAAAGAGAGGATATCCCCTGACAGAGTCGCCTCCCTCTTCGCCCTCGCCCGGATCTGGGCATACAGGCCGGCAGCCCGCCTGATATCGGCAATGAGATCCGGGATCAGGTCCGGGTTCATCATTTCGGGGAGGTCCCGCTCCCGGCACCACCTCCTCCATGCAGCAAGGGCACCCTCACGTTCGGAACGAGCCTCCTGCAGGGCCTCCCGCGCCTCCTGTAGTGACGCGCCTGCGCTGTTGCAGACCTCCTCTGCACGGGCAATCTCCCCCGCAAGGCCCTCCGCCTGGTCGGCCACGATGACGGCGTCTTCGAGCGCGTGGACGAGACCCTCGGCAGCCGTCCGCGAGGGGAGGGCATCGAACCCGAACTGTGCAGCACGGGACCGCACCATCTCTTCCCGCTCTGATCGCTCGTGCTCAACCTCCCTTCGCTGGGCGGCGAGGGTCTCTCCTTCCCCCTCGTACCGGCCGGCGACCTCCCCTGGACCGGACCCCCTGGCCCGGGCAAAGAACATCCCCGCCGCAGCGATGAACAGGACAACGGCGATGACGCCGGCAACCGGGAGCGTCCCGGTGAGGTACCCCCACCCGGTGACGAGGACGGCCGAGAGCGCGACCAGGATGCCCGGCCACGAAGGAAGCGCCGGGGGAGGAGCGAGCGAGTTTTTGATCTCCGTGGTCCTCGCCTCTTCCTGCCGGATCGAGTGAAGCCGTGTCTCAAGTTCCTGGAGGCGTTGAATCTCACCTACCATCTCGCGGGCCCTGCCGAGCCGTTCCCGGGCGGTCTCCGGATCCGCGGCATCACCAAGGTCGCCCCGGCGTCCCTGCAGGGCTCGAAGACGCTCTCTCTTTTCCCTCGCCTCCTTCTCCGCCACCTCAAGCAGGGATTGCTGCAAGGTACAGCTTTCGGCACTCTTTGTAAGGCGGCCGCGGAGTTGTTTTGCATCGTCCAGGGCGGGAACCGATGTATCGAACCAGGTGATGCGCTCCTCATCCCAGTCTCCTCCCAGCGACTTCAGTATCAGGTCAACGCTTGCCTGCTGCTGTTCGCCTTCAAGCCGCTCTCTCTTCAGGTCGTTTGCCAGGGAGCGGTACCACTCGAGCTTCCGTTCGAGTGCACGTATGACATCGGCCCTGGCG
>JALNXI010000314.1 GCA_023230425.1 Methanoculleus sp.
CCAGGTGTATTTCAACGTTTGGGCGGGGTGCCTCCCGGGTCTTCTCACCCCTGCCGGTCTCCGGCAGGAGCCTGTATCGGTCGGAGTGTTCCGGTGACAGTATAAATACCATTCAGTCTAAATAAATTAGAACAACGAGATGCAGGCATGCGGCGTGCCGGTACGGAAGGCGTACCGGAGCCGTAATGGATCTGCTATCCAAGGAGAATGGCATGGCACTTCAGGAAGGAGATTTTATCAGGCTCAGATACACCGGCCGCGCCGGTGAGAATATCTTCGATACAACAGATGAGGAGAACGCAAAGGAAGAGGGGATCTACAATCCGCGGGCGGAGTACGGTCCGGTCACCATCCGCCTGGGGAGCCACCACGTCATCATCGGCCTTGAGGACGAGCTCATCGGAAAGGAGGTAGGTGCCGAGGGAGAGGTCGATGTCCCGCCCGAGAAGGCGTTCGGGGAGCACGATGATGAGGGTATGAAGTCCGTCGCGACCACGCAGTTCCGCGAGAAACCGAAGCGGGGAACAAGGATCGAGGCTGAGGGCCGCGAGGGCGTCGTTGTCGATGTCATAGGAAAGCGTGCGGTCGTCGACTTCAACCACCCGCTTGCCGGGAAGACCCTGAACTACTCCTACGCGATCCTCGAGAAGGTCGAGGACCCGGTAGAGCAGATCCAGGGACTCATCAAGCTCTTCTCGGGCCGGACCGACATCGGCATCAGCATCGTCGACGGGACGGTCGAACTGGCGCTTCCGCCCGCAATCGCATACGACCGGCGCTGGATGGTCTGGCGGGGCACCCTCGTCCGCGAGATCTTTGAATACTACCCCGATATCGCAGACGTCGTCATGAAGGAGACGATATCGCGCCCGGTCAAGCCGGAGGATGCGCCCGAGATCCCTGAGATTGAGGAAGAACTTGAGGAGTAATCCTCCTCGCTCTCTATTGTTGCCTTTTTTGAAGAACGTTTCCCACCGGCAGTACTCTTCTTTAGGTACCGGGCCGAATGTATTCTGGAATCAATGGCGACACTACAGGGAATGAGCGGGGTCGATCTCCGGGCGCTGGTGGCGGAGGCTGCCGATCGTCTCCCGCTCTGGGTCGGCAAGATCTACCAGTTCGACGCGAAGACCCTCGGTATCAGGCTGAACGGGGAAGACCGGGCAAAATATCTGTTGCTCGTGGAGACGGGACGGCGTGCTCACTTCACCACAGAGTTCCCCGTACCGCCGAAGAACCCGCCGAGTTTTGCTATGCTGCTCCGCAAGCACCTCGACGGCGGGAAGGTGCTCGGCATCCGCCAGCCCGGGATCGAGCGTACTCTCTGCATCGATGTCGGGAAGAGGGATACGACCTACCATCTCATCTTCGAACTCTTCGACGAAGGAAACGCGGTCCTCTGCGACGAAGGGTATACGATCATCAAGCCCCTCTGGCATCACCGGTTCAAGACCCGGGAAGTGGTCCCGGGCGCAATCTATGCCTTCGACGGGACCGACTGCTCGGCTCTCTCTTCCGTTGAGTTTCAGAAGATGCTCGCCGGGTCCGACCGGGACATCGTCCGGACGCTCGCTGTCGGGTGCATGCTCGGCGGTGCGTATGCTGAAGAGGTCTGTCGGATAGCGGGTGTTGAGAAGAGCGCCGCCGCTGCAGAGGTGGACGCCGCGGCGGTCCGGGACGCCTTTGACCGCCTGATGACCGATGTCGCGAGGTGCCGGGAGCCGGTTATCACGCCGTCCGGGTGCTGGCCGGTTGTGCTTGCCGGCGAGGAGGTCCGCGAGCGGTTTGCGACGTTCAGCGAGGCCCTGGATGCGTTCTACCCGAAGGTGACGGGCGAGAAGGAAGAGGCCGCCGCCGAAAAACCTCGCCTCTCCCAGGAGGAGGTGATCCGCCGGCGCCAGGCGGAGGCGATCAAGGGGTTTGATAAGAAGATTGAGCGGTATGAACGGGTTGTGGAGGTGCTCTACGAGAACTACGCTCCCGTCACCGGGATCATAACGACGCTCGACGAAGCGAGCAAAAGCCGATCGTGGCAGGAAATCGAGCAGATCCTTAAATCAAACGGTGGGAATGCGGCGGCAAAGATGGTCCGTGCGGTCCATCCGGCTGAGGCGGCGGTGGAGCTCGACCTCGGAGAGGAGCGGGTGAAGGTCTTTGTCCACGAGACGATCGAGCAGAACATCGGCCGCTACTACGACCTGATCAAGAAGTTCAAGAAGAAGAAGACGGGCGCACGCTCGGCCATGGAGCGGATGATCCCCGAGAAGCCCCGGCGGAGACAGAACCTTGCCCTCCAGAAGAAACGGTGGTATCACCGGTTCCGCTGGTTCACCACCACGGACGGCGTCCTCGTCATCGGCGGCCGGGACGCCTCCCAGAACGAGGAACTCGTCAAGAAGTACATGGAGGGGGGGGATCTCTTCGTCCACGCCGACGTCCACGGCGGGAGCGTCGTCATTGTGAAGGGCACGACTGAACACCTGGATGAAGCCGTTCAGTTCGCCGCATCCTACTCTAACGCCTGGAAAGCCGGGCATTTCACGGCGGACGTCTACGCCGCCCGCCCCGACCAGGTGAGCAAGACACCGGAGTCCGGCGAGTACGTGGCCCGGGGCGCCTTCATCGTCCGGGGAGAGCGGCAGTACTTCAGGAACGTCCCTCTCGGTGTGGTTATCGGCCTCCAGATGGCGCCCGAGGTCGCCGTCATCGGCGGCCCGCCCGGAGCCGTCACCGGGCGCACGAAAGCACGGGTAGAACTCCGGCCCGGGCAGTATGAGCCCAACGACACCGCAAAGAAGGTTGTCCGGGCACTCAGGGAGAAACTCTCGGAGGACGAGTGGAAAGGGCTCAAGAACGCCTTAAACACCGAGGCAGTCGCCGCATTCGTCCCCCCGGGAGGCTCTGATATCGTTGAACCATGAAGGCTGAAGTTCGGGAACTGAGGAAACGGTTCGGGGAGATACGCCTCTTTCCGGAGACGCTCGACGACATCTGGCACCTCTCGCACCTGGTTGGACCGGGAGACCTCGTCTTTGCGACGACCTTCCGGAGCGTGGAGGCGGCAACCGATAAGCTCCGGCCGGAGAAGGTGGAGAAGCGGCCGGTCCGGCTC
>JALNXI010000315.1 GCA_023230425.1 Methanoculleus sp.
GTCGCCGAAAACGCACGGTGGATCATCGAGGAGCACCACAACCTCGGCGTGATGACGGCGATCAAGCACTTCCCCGGCCACGGGAGCGCCATGACCGATACGCACGAAGGGTTCACCGACGTCACACAGACCTGGAGCGAGGAGGAGCTCCTGCCCTACCGTGACCTCATCGCCCGGGGTCTCCCCGATATGGTGATGACCG
The DNA here is from genome assembly GCA_023230425.1 of Methanoculleus sp. GTDB lineage: Archaea > Halobacteriota > Methanomicrobia > Methanomicrobiales > Methanoculleaceae > Methanoculleus. The sequence goes on from JALNXI010000315.1 coordinate 203, forward strand.
CCCACGTCTACAACGCCAACCTGGACCCCGACTACCCGGCGACGCTCTCGGAGCCGACGGTCACCGGCATCCTCCGGGACCGGCTCGGTTATTCGGGTGTGGTCGTCACGGACGCGATGGACATGGGCGCCATCCACGACAACTACGACCTCAACGAGTCCCTGAAACTCTCGATCAACGCCGGGTGCGACATCTTCCTCTTTGCGAACAACCTGGTATACGATGAGAGAATCGCGGAGAAGGCCGTTGGCATCGTGAAGGACCTCGTCGAAGCCGGGGAGATCCCGGAGGAGCGGATCGACGAGTCCTGTGGTCGGATCCTCAGGCTGAAGATGGCGTACCTGGACGCGGGAACGCCCTGATACGAACCGGGGGTTTTTTTGCCGTGCGGGACGGGGCCTTCGTCGGGTACGGGAGGATGGCACACCCCATGCCCCTCTGGTGCGGCCGAAGGAGGAGAACGAGAAGGTGGAATCTGAATACGAGGGAAGGCTGTGGCGGGTGATCTTTGAGACGTCGCCCGTGACCAGGTGGAGCCCGGAGGCATGAGGGAGGCGAGCTGCTTTCCCCCGGCTCGGGGAGCGGGCTCTCCGGATCGAGATCGCCGCCGCTCAGGGCGATCGGAATTGGGTAGTTATCCCGCTTCCCCCGCCGGCGTATCGAGTTCTGCGAGAATGGCCCGCACTCTCGGTTCGAGGGCCGGGATCTCGTTCTGGAGGATGTTCCAGACGATCCTCCAGTCAACCTCGAAATATGCGTGAATCAACTTATCCCGTGAACCGGCAATCAGCCGCCAACTTCCGGGTATTGTTCTTTCAGAAGCCCGGAGATGTTCTTCGTCGCTTCTCCGATGATCTCGATTGAGCGGACGATCGCACGTTGCCGCACCGGGTCTGTGAGCAGCCCGTCATACGTCAGCCCTCTGCTGACTTCACGGAGAAATACGATCTCGTCGAGGATGTGCCGGAGGAAGAGGTCGTCACGCCTCACACCAGACGACCTCCTGTTCGACATACGGCCGGAGGTACCGGCTGAGCCCCTGTTCGGTGACGAGGTCCACCCGACGGCCGAAGAGACCCTCTAAATAGAACGCGAGTTCCATGAAGTTCCGGAACGTCGTCTGTCCGGGTCCAAACTCGACCAGCACATCGACGTCGCTCTCCGGCCGGTCTTCGCCCCGGACGGTCGATCCGAATATGCCGATCTTCGCCACGCCGAACCGCTCCCGCAGCAGCGGGAGCACTCCTTCGAGCCGGGCGACGAACACGCTCTTCTCCCCCCGGTGCGCCAGGTCTGCCATACGGGTTCTGCTCCCCTCTCGATCGTACCTGGGGGCGAGGAGATGATGAAGATTGCCCTGTGCGGGCAGGAAGTGAGTACAGCGTTCTCTCTCTCACTGGCGTACCGCCGGACGTATCATGAGGCCCGGTGGCCGGAGATTGAAGGCCTGTTGCTGGACAAGGTTTCCGATGCTTTGAACGAGGAACAGAAGCGCCAGTTCATCAAGGATCTGCTCCAGGAGATGCGGATAGAGGGGACGATCACGACTGTCGGGAGAACAAAGGGTGCGAAGTGGGTGCTCACCCCGGGCACCTCGAATAATGCATGATTGACGAAAGTATTAGCGAAGATTGGCGGAATGATCTCAAGTATTATACATTGAATCGAGGAATAATCATTAATCCATTGAGATCGTCAAACGTGGATTTGGGGAAGATTGGAGATCGGATTGGCGAAGATTGACGAAATGATCTCAATTATTTTGCCCTGGATTGCACAATAACTGACTACGGATTGATATTTAATATCAAGATTGGGGAACGATTGGAGAATGATTGGGGATAGAGGTGCTATGATACCCCGGGGACGGACAACCCCGACGACTGAAGCTCTTCTTCTCGACAATTCTGCTGCTCTCGCCCCGGCGGCCTCGCCGATGTTGTAGCCGTCGGGGTGGAACCGGTCGTCGAGGAAGTCTTTTGCCTCCCGGACGAGGGCGAGGAGGGCGGCGAGTTCTTCATCTGTCGCGACCTCTGTACGGTCTTTGAGCACTTCGGGGGTTCATCTCCGGGGAGGAATGCCTCCTGAAGAAGTGGGTCGAGAGCCTTCCCCACTCGCACCTCCGGTCTTCTCACGCTCCGCTTCTCGCACCTGGCGGTGCTCAAGCTCCTGCTCCCACCCTCTGGGTGCTCAAGCTCCGTTCGCACCTGCGGTGCTCCTGCTCCAGCCCTTCGACCCGTCGCATTCCACTGGAACGTCGCACCCTATGGACAGTCGTTCCTCCCGGAGCATCGCATCCTCCTCGCGAGGTTAAAAAGAGATGATCGGAATCACGCATGTATCGCGCATCATCACGCATATATCACGCATAATCACTCCTGATCATGTCGACTCCTCTCCGGGAGGGGAGAATATAGTGGGTATCGCGCCGCGATCGGCCTCTCCGTTCAATGATGCGCTTTTTGATGAGGTCATTTAAATTGTTCACCGCGGTCCTCGCGGCAACGACGTTGAGCTCCTGATACTGGCTGTTGGTGATCGTGCCATGGACACGCAGGAAGGAGATCGCAGACCGGACCGCCCCTCAGTACTTCCTCTTTTCCGGGATCACGCCCCGCACCCCGCCCCGGGGGTCCGCCATATCCCCGGCATACCGGGGGATGACGTGGACGTGCAGGTGCATCACTGTCTGGCCGGCGGCCGTGCCGACGTTCACGCCGACGTTGTAGCCGTCGGGGTGGAAACGCTCGTCGAGGAAGGCTTTCGCCTCCCGGACGAGGGCGAGGAGGGCGGCCTGCTCGCCGTCCGTCGCGTCGAAGGGGCCGGCGACGTGGCGGAAGGGGATGAGGAGGAGGTGGCCGGGGCTGACCGGGTATCTATCATAGCGGGCGTAGCAGAGGT
>JALNXI010000316.1 GCA_023230425.1 Methanoculleus sp.
CTGCTTCTCCCCCGGCCCGAGACAGGCGTTGAAGGAGTGCTGGATCGCGATCGCGGCGAGCATGAAGATCACGGCGATGATGCTGCCGCCGATGACGGAGAATTCGTAACTCTGTACGGCGAATCCGAGGATGACGGTCGTGCCGGTGATCAGGTCCAGGAAGTTGAACGTTCCGCCGACCATGGCAGCGAGGCCGAGCACCGTCATCGCGCCGACGATCGCAAGCTCGGTCAGGGAGACGATCATGACCGGGATGTCCATCCGGACCACGTGGTTGGCCAGTACACCAGCGACTGCACCGATGATCGCGGCGACGATGAGCGTCACGATGGGTGCGAAGATGCCGGTCGTGGCTCCGACGAGCGCGGCGATGACACCGGACCCGAGCGCGATCATACCCGCTGACGGGACACCGGTACCAAGACCGTAGCTGCAGAGGTGCTTGATCGTGTCGGTACCCCAGAGGAGTGCGACCACGGCAGCAAGCCCGCCGAAGAACGCGAAGTACTGGGTGTTGGTGACCGTGTTCAGGTATGTCAGGTAGATGAGGACGAGCGATCCCACGAGGCCGTAGATCAGGATCTGGCTGTGCGGGATGCCGCCTGCCCCGACTTCAATTTTTACCGACATTTAGAATACCCCCAGCAGCCCGAGCAGTGCGATTGCAAAGATGCCTGCAACAGCGGATGCCGCAGCAGCTGCGATGACCGCTCTCGGGAACCGCTTGAACTTGGGGTCGTGCGGCCCTTCGATCGTACCGGTGATGTTGTACGCGGCAAGCACGGCGTTCATCAGGAACATGGCGACCGCGAAGATACCGGCAAGCGAGACGGCGACGGGCGCGATCTGCTCGACCGTTGCGTTCAGGAGTACAGGCAACTGCGCCTGGTAAATGTCGAGGAGCTCGAGGTAGATGAGCGTTCCGCCGAGACCACCAAGTGCACCGCCGATGACGCCGCCGACCCAGGAGATGAACGGGAGGCCGTGTCCCTCGGTACCCTGGCTCTTGTACCCGGTGAAGGTGTCGCCCGTGATCGGGTCCTTGTCGACCTTACCGGAAGCTGCCGGGATGCCCATACCGAAGATGTAGATGACGTTGACCATTGTGCAGGTGATCGCCATCAGCAGCCCGCCGCCGACCGCACCGCCGGCGAGGGCGAGGGGAAATCCGAGTGGGGCAGCCCATGCGCCACCGAAGAGCCCGGCAAGGCCGGCACCAGCGGCGAGCATCGCGACACCGGTTGCGATACCTGGTGCCTGTCCCATTGCAGCGGGGGCACCGCCGACCGGGACGAAGTGGACACCGAACCCGACCAGGACACCACCGATGATGATGCCGACGAGAGCGAGCAGCCCGGCCATCTGTACGAGGAAGAAGGCGAGCGCAAGCGCGACGACGATAAGAACAATGCTGATAACGAGGCCCATCCCTGTCGGGGGCTGGATGCCTGCAGTCTGTTTAGGTCCACCGAGCGCACTCATGATGACGCCTCCTCAGGAGCCGTATAGGGCCCGAAGGTCTTCCTTGCCCAGACCTCGATGTAACGGTCGATGATGGCAAAGACCAGGATCACGATGATGCCGACGATGACCGCTCCCCATCCGGCGGCGAACGGCTCGAAGACCACGGTACGCCAGAGCTCGAAGAAAACGATCAGGCCGAAACAGATACCCGACGCAGGGCCGCCGAGTTTGGCGCTGAAGAAACCATTGTCGAGCGAGTTTCGCTGGCCGGCTTCGGCGTAGCGGACGATGTTGCCGGACGCGGAGATCGGAACTCCGGCTCCGAACTTCTGCTCCTGGTACTGCCGCTCCTTTCCATAGAACGGGTTACCGGTTGCAGACCCGGCTGCACCGAGCGCGATACCCCATACGAGGCCCAGCAGTGGGAGCGGGAAGGGGTGGCCGAGTGCGCTGATGATCAGGTGACACATCGCGACGGTGGTGAAGATTGCTACGAACGCGTGTGCCATAGTCACGGTCGTCATCGACTTTAAGATGTCGATGTAGACCGGCTGTCCAAACTTGGCGAGACTTGCAGTACGGCCGAGATATGCTGTTGTCGCATAAACGCCCTGCACGAAGACCGCGAGAGCGCTCCCGAGTACGATTGCAAGTATCGGATTTATATGCATCGCCATGAATGCCCAGGCAAGGCCTGCACCCAGAGCAACCCATAAGCCGTACGCGGGGGGTTCACCAGCAATTGCCTTGTTAAAGATGCGGTGAATATATCCCATTTGCGGAGCGAGCTGAACCTGTGAGTTCGGGTCACCCTGTGATCCGATGTCAGACTCAGTGTCTTCCGCAGCGCCGGCGACGGTTGCAAGAGCACCTGCCAATGCGGTAATGCCGATGCCAAATACGATCTCTTCCATTCAGCATCCTCCTCTGGTGCTCATCGCACCGGAGTATGAGTTCAAAACCTTTTTGGTTCATTTAACAGTTGTTTATGACTTAATTAAAGGTTTCGAAAAGTTGCGCCGTTATAGCAACGAAATGTAAAAAATCGCCCGGAATGTCTTTCTTAGGCATGTGGAGTTACGCTAGGGAAAAAAAGGTTGAGTTGGAGTTACCGGGCCGGGATGATGAGTGAGCGCTCGCCGGCGGGCATGAACTCGCGGATTGCACCCTTCGCGAACTCGCGGCGGGGCTCTGCGAAGTTGAACTTCAGGGCCGGGTCGGCGAAGCAGATCTTCACACGCGGGTCGAAGCACCACGCGTCGCCGCGCCCGTAGTGAGCGCCGCCGACGATCGCGGCGTACTCGCCCTGGTGACCGACGTTCATCGCGTAGTTCGGGTAGTTCGGGCCACGGACCTCGCCGATCGCACCCTCGTCTCCGCGGATGGAGAGCGAGTTTGCGGATCCGCACTGGTCCTGGAGGTCGTAGCCGAAGAAGCCGAGCCGCGACCATCCGTCCTTGTGCAGGAGCATCGAGAGGTACCAGGCGTTCAGCCCGGCGTTGGAGTTTCCGGTTGCAATGGAGGTCGTGAGACCGGACGCGGCGGCGATGACACCGGCACGCTGGGACCCGCCGAAGTGGTCCTCCATCATGGTCGGGAACTGCTCGTACTGCTCCATGGCGTTGAGGGTGACCTCG
>JALNXI010000317.1 GCA_023230425.1 Methanoculleus sp.
CATAGCAAACGCCCTGCGGATAGGCCGGCCTGATGCCGGCACTCCTCCTTAGAGGTTAGGTTCTCCTGCAACGCCCGGCCTTCCTGAGGGTGAACCGGAACGCCGCACCCTTCTCCCGGTGCCCCTCGACCCGGTCCTCGACCCAGATCCTGCCGCCGTAACGGGCGGTGAGCATCCGGCAGATCGAGAGGCCGAGACCCTGGCTCCCCCGCCTGCCGTTCTCCCGTTCGAATCTGAATAAGATCGTCTCCTTCGCGTCGTCCGGGACACCGGGGCCGGTGTCGGCGACGGTGACGATGACGGTCCTTTCATCCAGGTCCTCGACCGCCACCGTGACCTCGACATCCGGCCCGCCGTGCTTTGCAGTGTTGCCGATCAGGTTCGTGAAGACCTGAGGGAGAAGGTCGTCGGCAAAGACCTCCACGGGCCGCCCTTCGTAGCGGATACAGAGGTCGGAGAAGTGGTTGATCTCATTCAGGACGACGGCATGAAGATCGACGGGTGCAAGTCCGGTCCGGCTCTCGTGGATCTTTCTGATGGTGGCGACGTTTGCGGTGATCTCGATACTCTTTTTGATCCCGTCCTTCAGTTTTCGGGCGTGCCGTGCCACCTCTCCCTCAAGTTCGTCGATGAGGAGGTCGGCGTATATATTCGCGACGTTATCTGCATTCCGGATATCATGGGTGAGGATATCGAGGTAAAGGTTCGCCTCACGGTTTGCTGCCTCAAGCCTCTGATAGAGCATCCCGTGCAGGATGCCGGCCCCGATCTCCCGGCCGACCGCTTCGAGGAGTGCGCGCTCGTCGGGAGAGAAAGATCCCTGACCCCTGCTCCCGATGAGGAGCGCCCCGACGACGTTGGACTCGACGACGAGCGGGATGCAGGCGAGTGCGGCGAGCCCGAGTTCCTGGAGGAGGGAAGAGGTGGGGGCGTTCTGGTCCCGATCCTGCTCAAGGTAACAGGGAAGGCCTGTGGCGAAGGTGCAACCGCACGACTCCTCAAGGATGTCCCCTGCCCGCTCCAGGCACACGTCCGGCATGTTTCGCCGACACTGGAGCGTGGCCTCGCTCCGCCCGGCATCGAGGCGGTAGATGGCGCCGCCGTCGTAGCCGAGGAGGTCGAGCGTCAGGTCGAGCGCCGTCTCCATCAGTTCCTCCGGCGAGTGGGCCGATGCGGATGCGCCGATGATCTGATTAAGCAGCAGGAGATGCCGGTTCCTTGCCTGCAACTGCTCCTCAGCGTGTTTCCGGTGGGTGATATCCCGCATAACGACCTGGACCGCGGCGTGCCCATCGACAAACGCCTGTGTGCCCCTCCCCTCAACGGGGACCGTCGTCCCATCGAGCCTGACAACCAGCAGCTCGACGAGCGGAGCCTCCTCCTCCTGCAGGTCCCGCGTGTTTATGGCCTCGATGGTATCCCGGGCCTGGGGATGGACGATATCAAGGATAGCCCTCCCGAGGACCTCCTCCGGGCGTGAAGCGCCGAGCAGCCTCATGCCGGCGGGGTTGGTGTATATAATCTTCCCGTCGCAGTGGATCAGGGTCGCTTCGGCCGAGAGTTCGACAAGCGACCGGTACTTCTGCTCGCTCTCTCTGAGCTGCCTCCTCATCCGTTCCAGGGGAGTGATGTCCTGAACTCCGGCAAGGAACCCCCGGCAGGTGCCGTCGGCGTTGTTGATCGGGGTGGTTGCCATCAGCGTATGGATGCGGGCACCGTTCTTACGGATCAACTCAAACTCGAAGACCTCGCGCAGGTTCTGATCCAGGTTCTGCAGGTACTCCCCCAGGTACCTGGCACCCTCTTCATCGACAAAGAGAGAGACCGGCAATCCAATAATCTCTGCGGCCGGGCAGCCGAGGATATCGGCCATTCTCTGGTTAGCAAAGGCCGCGACGCCTCCTCTGTCGATGAGTCCGATGCCTTCATTGAGATTCTCGACGAGGAATCGGTACCAGTCCTCGCTCTCCCGCAGGACTTCCTCCATCCGCCTCTGCTCGGGGGTATCCGCAGGCCTCCCGGGACCGTTGTCCGGGAGGATCGAGGTGCCGGCTGAAGTGTCAGGGACAAAATCCCTCTGGAAGCCGTAGGGTCCGGAAGAAAGGCGGATGATCTGCGTGCCCTGGAATGGCCCCTCATTCACGGTCCGGCACGAGCAGTGGACCTGCTCCTCGCCGCCGGGTGATAGCATTGTACACAGTATATCGGCGGCCCGCGAGCGGCCGGAGAAGAACGCCAGGACCTCCGCCCTGCACGACTCCTCGCAGATACGAGGTACCAGGGCCAGGGAGATGAACTGATCTGCATCGGTCCCGGAGAGGGCGTCCCGGCCGATGCTGAGGAGGTGCTGGAGATGGCTGTTTATGCAGGTTACCTGATTATCGGGGCTGATGACGAGCAGCCCTTCGCCAAATGCATCCAGAATGGCGGCAAGCGCGGAGATGTCTCCGTATGCGGGTGTGCATTCGTGCATTGGCCGGTGTCACCTTCCTTTATTCTCAGGGAGTTTTATATCCAGTATAGATAAAATATTCTCACATAATTCAAACGGATCCGCGTTGTATTTAGAGTGGTTTAAGGAGAACTATCACTCCTGCAGGCTGGTGTGCCCGACTACGAGCGGTATGCTGTTCTCCAGGGTTTATATATCTGTTCATTTCTTCCGGAGAGTATCCATCGTCTGTCAGGCGGCGAATATTGCCCTCGTCGTTACCACGGCTGCGCGCGGCCGGCTGCCCCGCACGTGGAGGTAGTGCTCCCCGCATGCGGGGCAGCCGGTATATTTACGTCGCCCGGAGAATACCCCACCCCCATGGACGGATTCGTGCACCCCTACGGGGACGGCCACCACATGTTTGAAGGATGGCCCGGGTTCCCGTTCCTCGGGTGGGGCATGCTGCTCCTCTGGCTGCTCGTCTTCCTCATCCTCGTCATCCTCCCTATGGTCGGGTTTATCTACCTCATCCTCTATCTTGTTCTCCGGGAACCTGCGGGCGTACAGCCGGTCCCGGTCGGTGATACGGCGATGGACGTGCTCCGGCAGCGTTACGCGCGGGGCGATATCGACGAAGAGGAGTTCCGGAAGCGTGAGAAA
>JALNXI010000020.1 GCA_023230425.1 Methanoculleus sp.
CGAGGGAGTCGAGATGCTCCCCATCAAGGCCGCCCTCGAGAAGTATGACTGGGTGAAGGACTACTACTGGAACGCTGTCCCGAAGGATAAGGATAAGTATACGCAGTACCTGGCAAAGCAGGAAGACCCGCAGGGCCTCGTTGTCATCGCTCATCCGGGTGCGAAGGTCGAAATGCCTCTCCAGGCCTGCCTCTTCCTCCGCGAGGAGCCGGTGCAGCATGTGCATAACATCTTCATCGCGAGAGAGGGGTCCGAGATCCACATCATCTCCGGTTGCGCGAGTTCCTGGCAGAAGGAGCACGGAGCGCATATCGGGGTGACCGAGATCTACGTCGGCAAGGGCGCCAAGGTCACGTCCACGATGATCCACAACTGGAACCCGGGGATCAGCGTCTTCCCGCGGAGCGCCACCATCATCGAGGAGGACGGCACCTTCCTCTCGAACTACGTCTGCATGCAGCCGGTCCACCAGGTCAACATGTACCCAACGGCGCGCCTTGTCGGGAAGAACGCCGTGGCCCGGTTCTCGAGCATCGTCGTCGCGACGCCGGGGTCACTCCTCGACCTCGGCTCCCGCGCCATCCTCGGCGCCGAGAATACGAGCGCCGAACTGATCACCCGGGCGATCACCACCGGCGGCACCATCATATCCCGGGGGCACATCCTCGGCGAGAAGGATAACACGCGGGGCCATATCGAGTGCAAAGGCCTGATCTTAAAAGACGGCATTATCCACGCCATCCCCGAGATCGAAGGAACACTGACCGGCACCGAACTCTCCCACGAGGCCGCGGTCGGTAAGATCGCCCGCCACGAGATCGAGTACCTCATGGCGAGAGGCCTCTCGGAGGAGGAGGCCACCGCAACCATTATACGCGGGTTCCTGGATGTCAAGATCAGCGGTCTGCCTGCAGTTCTGCAGAAGCAGATCGATACCGCGATCGATAAAGCAGAATCCGGGTTCTGATTCGTGAGAAGAGGATATGGCGGAGACCGACCCATGCCAGGAAGAACGCGAGGAGATGGTGGAGTTCCAGATCCTGGCCCGGGGAGTCAGGGACAGACGGGTGCTTGCCGCGATGCGGAAGATCCCGCGTCACCTCTTCGTGCCGAAGGGCTATGAGCGTGCCGCCTACGAGGACCGGCCGCTCCCCATCGGAGAGGGGCAGACCATCTCCCAGCCCTACATCGTCGCCGTCATGACCGAACAACTCGATCTCGCGCCGCAGGACCGGGTGCTCGAGATCGGGACCGGCAGCGGCTACCAGGCCGCTCTCCTCGCCGAACTTGCCGGCACGGTCATATCCGTCGAACGCCTCGCGGACCTCGCCGACCGGGCGCGGGAGAACCTTGCCCGGGCGGGGGTCGCCGGCGTCCGGGTGGTCGTCGGCGACGGCACACAAGGCTATCCGCCAGAGGCACCGTACGATGCCATCATCGTCACGGCGGCATCGCCTACCATCCCGGAACCCCTGATCGACCAGCTCGCCGAAGGAGGACGATTGATCGCTCCCGTCGGGCCGCGGGATTGCCAGGACCTCATCAAACTCGTCAAACACGAAGGCAGGGTGGAGACGATCCCGCTCGGCGGCGTCTGCTTCGTGCCGCTGATCGGGCAGTTCGGGTGGCAGGGGGACGGCTACCCGTGAAGATCTACGACATCACCAGGGACCTCTCCGGGGATGCCGTCCTCTACCCGGGAGACATCCGGCCCCGGTTCCACGAGATCGATAACGGGCAGTACCGCGTGACGGAGATGACGATCGGAAGCCATTCAGGGACGCATATCGACGCCCCGTCGCACTACCTTGAGGGCGGTCGGACGGTCGATGCGATCCCGCTCGGGGTGCTCACAGGACCGGCGCGAGTGCTGGACTGCAGCGACGCGGAAGAGGTCATCGGTCCCGGCCACCTCGCTGACCGCCTTGCAGGCACCCGGACGCTCCTTCTGAAGACCTGGTTCTCGGAGCGGCAACGGTTCGAGCCCGGATACCCGGCTCTCTCTCTTGAAGCGGCACACCTCATCGCAGACGCCGGCATCACCTGTCTCGGGACCGACGCTCCGTCGATCGAGGCCTTTCACGGTGACGGTTCGGTCCACCGCCGGCTGCTCGGGAGCGGGACGGTTGTCCTCGAACTGCTCGACCTCTCCGCCGTGCCGGAAGGAGACTATTGTATGGTGGCATTGCCGTTGCGCCTTGCCGGCGCAGACGGATCGCCGGTGCGGGCGATCCTCTGCAAACAGGATATGGAGGAGTGACCATGAGTTTTCTGCACGATGCGATAGGAAGACTGGAGATGATCCTCGCGGACAGCGGATGCGAGGACGGTATCGTCGATATCGGCGTGAACTATGACGCAGACGTCTGCCAGTATCCGAAAGGCGTCTGCATGGAGGGGTGCTTCGGCGGGCAGAGCGGGCAGTTCGTCACGAGCGAGCCGGTCCGGGCCAGGACCCGGATCTCCTTTATGTTCGATGCGCCGCTCACCGACCAGAAGCAGCGGGGGGCGGCGAGCGTGATCATCAACGCCACCTCAGCGTTCCTCTGTCTGACACGGAAACTCCATCCCTGCACTCCCGAATGCTATGCCCCCTGCCTTGCGGAACTCTCCCGCGAGGTCGCCGGGAAGCGCGTCTACCTTGTCGGCCCGATGCCGGTGCTCGAGCGGGCCTTCAAAGGGCAGGTAGTCGATTCGCCAGATGAGGCCGACCTCCTTCTGGTCGCCGGCGACGGCATGACGACAGACGCCGGAGTCGCCTGCATCGACGACTGCCGGGGGAAGAAACGGATAATCTTTCTCGGACCGTCGACCGCCGGGGTCAGCGGCCTCATCAATCTCGAGCACTGGTGCCCCTACGGGCGATGAATACCTTTTTTTAGGAAAGAAAGGATTATACAGGAGTATGCTATTCGGCTCTTCCGGGATCCGGCAGGAGTTCGGCCCCGGCCTCGTCGATCTGGCGCTCCGCGTCGGAGCAGCCGCCGCAGACGGCGCGCCAGAGATTGTCGTGGGCAGGGATACCCGCACAACCAGCGAACTGCTGGAACATTGCGTCATCGCCGGTATGCTCTCGGCCGGTGCAACCGTCTACACCTGCGGCATCGCGCCCACACCGACGGTCGCGCACGCGACGGGATGCGTGGACGCAGGATGCATGATCACCGCCTCGCATAACCCCGAATCCTACAACGGGGTAAAACTGCTCAACCCCGACGGGTCGTCGTTCACCCGCCGGCAGCAGGCGGCAATTGAGGGTGCGCTCGAGGGGTCGCACTGGGAGGACTGGGACGAGCAGGGGCACGTCTCCCCCGTCGATGCGGTAGATGCGCACCGGGAGGCGATCCTTGACCAGCTCAGCCTCTCCCGCCCGGTCACGGCCGTGCTGGACTGCGGCAACGGTGCAGGAAGCGTCATCACCCCCGATCTCCTTGCAGGGGCAGGGGCAACCGTCATCGGGCTGAACTGCAACGTCTCGGGCCGGTTTGCCCGACCATCGGAGCCGCTGGAGGCAAACCTCCCCTATATCGGCGAGATCGTCCGGAAGCGAGAGGCTGCGTGTGCTGTGATCCACGACGGCGACGCCGACCGGATGATGGCGTTCGACGAGCGGGGCCGCTACATCGACGGAGACCATCTTCTTATGCTCTTCGCGAAGTACCTCGACCGGAAGCGTGTGGTCACCACCGTCGACGCCTCCATGGCGATCGAAGAGGTCGCGGAGGTCCGCCGCACGCCGGTCGGCGACAGTTTCGTCTCCGAGGAACTCCTCTCGTGGGGAGATTTCGGCGGGGAGGCGTCGGGGAGCTGGATCTTCCCCGAGCACTCCTACTGCCCGGACGGGGTCTATGCCGCGGCCCTGCTCTGCGAGATCGCGTCGGAGTGGTCGATCGCCGAAGAGCTGGACCGGATGCCCCGGTATACTCTCCTCCGGGAGTCGTACCGCGTCGCCTCGCCCCGGGAGGTCATGGCGGCGATCGGGGCCGATGAGCCGACGCACGGGGTCCGGTACAGCGACGACGACGGCTGGTACCTGATCCGGGCGAGCGGCACCGAACCCAAGGTCCGAATCACGGCCGAGGGAAAGACACCCGAAAAAGCAAAGAAGATGCTTGACGCGGGGCATACGGCCCTCGAGAGAGCGAAACGTGTTTCGGGAGCAGAGGAGGAGTGAATAGTATGCAGTGTGTCGTGTTAGCAGCAGGCGAGGGGAAACGGATGCGCCCCCTGACCGCCCGGCGTCCGAAGGTGATGCTTCCCATAGCCAACCGCCCGATGATGGAACACCTGGTCCTCGCGGCCCGGGACGCAGGAATCACCGACTTCATCTTCGTCGTCGGTTACTTTGAGCGTGAGATCCGGAACCACTTCAGGGACGGCAGCACTCTTGGCGTGAATATCACCTACGTCACCCAGCGGCACCAGCTCGGGACCGCCGACGCTCTCCGGGCGACAGCGGGAATGGTCAACGGGCAATTTCTCCTCCTCAACGGCGATATGGTCCTCAAGAGGAACGACATCGAGGAACTCTGCCGGATGAGCGCCCCCTGTATGGGAATACACGAGACAGACCACCCGCAGGACTACGGCGTGGTGACCGTGGAGGAGAGCCGTATCACCGGTCTTGAGGAGAAGTCGGAACACCCAAAGAGCAACCTGATCAACGCGGGAGCTTATCTCTTCAACCCGGACATATTCGACCTCCTTGCAGGGATCAAGATATCAGGCCGCGGTGAGTTCGAACTGACCGACGCCCTCGAGTCCTACATCCAGGAGAGGACGCTCACCGCGTACCCGCTGGGTTACTGGCTCGATGTCGGACAGCCGTGGGATCTCCTTGACGCAAACGAGGCGCTCCTCTCCTCGCGGCACCACGAACGGCGCGGCACCGTCGAAGACGGGTGCACCCTCCCCGATACGGTCAGCATAGGCAAAGGGACCGTCATCCGGGCCGGGACCTACATCGAGGGCCCCTGTGTCATCGGCGAGAACTGCGTCATCGGTCCCCACGCCTATATCCGGGGCTCTACTGCCATCGGTGATGACTGCCATATCGGGCATGCGACCGAGATCAAGAACTCCATCATCATGTCGTCCACCAGGATCCCACACTTCAACTACGTGGGCGACAGTATCGTCGGGAGCGGGTGCAACTTCGGGGCCGGCACCAAGGTCGCAAACCTCAGGCACGACAACGGTGCGGTGAAGGTCTGCGGGAGGACTACCGGCAGGAGGAAGTTCGGCGCCATCATCGGCGATAACGTCCTTTTCGGCATCAACTGCTCGGTCAACGTCGGGAGCCTCGTCGGCAGCAACGCTAAGATTGCCCCCCACTCCCTTGTGGAAGGCTGCATCGAGGAAGGATCAGTCATCAGGTGATATGATGCAGGCAATCATTTTAGCAGCGGGAGAAGGGAGCCGCCTCCGGCCGCTCACCCGGAGCAAGCCCAAAGCCATGCTCCCGGTCGCAAACCGGCCGATCATCGAGTACGTCATCGACGCTCTGCTGGAGAACGGGATCCGCGATATCGTTGTGGTGGTTGGATACCGTAAAGAAGACGTCATCCGGCACCTCAACCGGCTTGAAGCCCCGATCCAGGTCGTCGTGCAGGAGCGGCAGCTCGGGACCGCCGACGCCCTCCGGGCGGCCGAGTCGGAGATCACGGACGACTTCCTCGTTCTCCCCGGCGACAACTACATCAACGCTGAATCGATCGCCCGGATCAAAAAGGAGCGAAATGCCATGCTCGTGGCCGAGCACCCGAACCCCTCGAACTTCGGGGTCGTGGTGATCAGGAACGGCTTCGTCCGCGAAATCATCGAGAAGCCCGAAGATGCCCCGACGTTCACGGTATCGACCGGGGTCTACTCATTCACACCCGATGTCTTCTCCTACCTCCGGACGACCGAGATCCCCGACGCCATCTCCGCCATGATCGCGTCGGGCCAACGGATACGGGCGATCCCGGCAGACGACTGGCAGGATGCCATCTATCCCTGGGACCTCCTGAAACTGAACAGCCGGATGCTCAAAGGGATCACTCCCGAGATCGGCGGGACGGTCGATGCATCCGTCATCCGCCGGGGTACCGTACATATCGGCACCGGGACGACCATCGGCCCGAACACCGTGATCTATGGCCCCGTCACGATCGGGAGCAACTGCAACATCGGCCCGAACTGCGTGATCATGCCCGATGCGAGCATCGGCGACCGGGTGGTGCTTGAGCCGTTCACCTACGTTGCCGACTCGCTTATCATGAGCGACGTCACGATCGGGTCCCACTCAAGGATCGTCTCGGCGGTCTTCGGTCAGGGGTGCATCCTCGCCGACCATACCACCACCTACCCGTTCGCAAGTTTCATCGAGGTCGGAGACCGGGTCCATAAGGAGGAATTCGGCGCAGTCCTCGGCGACGGGGTCCGTGCAGCACCCTTCACAACATTTAAAAACTGCATAGCAGGTAACAGTGTTACCATTGAAGAGGGGAAGACAGTGGTCGGGCTCATCGAGGACGGCACCCGGGTGATGTAGATGTGCGGGATAGTCGGCTACATCGGAAGACGGGACGCAACGCCAGTCCTGATCCAGGGGTTGAAGCGGCTTGAGTATCGGGGTTATGACTCTTTCGGCATCGCGACGGTCGGGAGTGCGCTCGAGGTTTACAAAAAAATGGGCCGTATATCGGACGGCGAGGCTGGAGTGGTCGGTCTCCATGGATGCACCGGTATCGGGCATACCCGGTGGGCCACCCACGGCGAACCGAGCGATATCAACGCCCACCCGCATACCGACTGCACGGAGAAAATCGCCGTGGTGCACAACGGCGTCATCGAGAACTACAGCGAACTGAAGCGGCAGTTGCAGGGGCGTGGCCACACCTTCCGATCCGAGACCGATACTGAGGTGATCGTCCACCTCATCGAGGAGCACTATGACGGAGACCTCCTCGCGGCGGTCAACGCAACCCTCCCCCTCCTCGAAGGCTCGTATGCCATCCTCGCAATTGCAGAGGATACGCAGAGGATCGTTGCCGCCCGGAACGCGAGCCCGCTCGTCCTCGGGGTCGGCGACGCCGAGATCTTTGCCGCCTCGGATATGACGCCGCTCCTTGAGTACACCGAGCGTGTGATCTACCTTGAGGACGGTGACGTGGCCGATATAACGTCCGATCACCTCAATATCTTCCACGGCGGCCGGAAGGTGGAGCGCCCGGTCGAGTTGATCAGCTGGTGCGTCGAGGATACCCGGAAGGGCGGGTTTGCCCACTACATGCTCAAGGAAATCTTCGAACAGCCCCAGTCTTTCTACGAGACCATCCGGGCAGGCATCGACGACCATGTGCGGCAGATGGTCACGGAGGCCGGCGAGATCACCCTGGTCGCGTGCGGGACGTCCTACCACACCGCCCTGATCTTCAAGTACCTGGCCGAAGCCCTCTGTAATGTCCCGGTTCGGGTCGAGATGGGGTCGGAGTTCAAGTATTTCACCCCACCCCTCCACGGCCTCGTGATCGCTGTCTCGCAATCAGGGGAGACTGCCGATACGATCGCCGCCTTAAAGATGGCAAAAGCCCGCAACTGCCCCACGCTTGCCATCACCAACGTGATGGGGAGCACCGTCACCCGGGTCGCGGATGAGACCCTGATCATGCGGGCCGGCCCCGAGATCGGCGTCGCCGCAACCAAGTCCTACACGGCACAGCTCGCGGCGCTGATGCAGATCCTCAATGCCCGCTGTGATGGGGCGTTCGACGACATCCTCTCACACGCGCACCTGGCCATCAGTGAGGTCCTCCTCCGCGAGATCAAGGAGGCGGTCACCCTCTGTTCTAAGGCTGAACACGTCTTTTTCGTGGGGAGGGGGGCATTTTACCCGGTCTCGATGGAGGGCGCCTTGAAGATGAAGGAGATCAGCTACGTCCACGCCGAGGGGTATGCGGCGGGCGAACTAAAACACGGGCCGTTCGCCCTGCTCACCCCTGAGACGCCGGTAGTCGCCATATGCACCCCCGGCCCGACCTACAGCGTGATGGCCTCGAATATCAAGGAGATGAAGGCCCGAAAGGCACCGGTCATCGGGCTCGGTGTGGAGGGCGATAAGGAGCTCGCTGAGATTGTGGATATCTTCATCCCCATCCCGAACACACACCTTCTGGTGCAGGTGCTGACCGCATCGGTCGCCCTCCAGCTGCTCGCCTACCACACCGCCTGCGCCCTGCAGCGGGACGTCGACAAACCCCGGAACCTGGCAAAGAGCGTGACCGTTGAATGATTGAATATGGACACAACGCCCTCGGTGAGGGGGCGGTGATATTTGAACCGGTGACTCTCGGGTTTCCCTCCCGCGACCGGATCGGCGAGGAAGGATACCCGGGCACCACCATCGGGAGGAACGCTATCCTCCGGTCGGGCACCATCGTCTACTGCGACGTGACGATCGGCGAGGCCTTCCAGACCGGCCATAACGTTCTGATCCGCGAGAAGACAACCATCGGCGACCGTGTCGCGATCGGGACGGCGGCGGTGATCGAGGGCGACTGCACAATCGGCGACGATGTCCGCCTCCAGAGCCTGGTCTACATCCCCACCGGCGCCCGGATCGGCAACCGGGTCTTCGTCGGCCCGAACGCCGTGCTGACGAACGACCGCTACCCCCCCGGCCCCCATGAATCCCTCCGGGGCCCGGTGATCGAAGACGATGCCGTCGTCGGTGCGAACGCAACGATCCTCCCCGGCGTTGTCGTCGGCGAAGGGGCGTTCGTCGCCGCCGGCGCGGTGGTGACAAAGGACGTCCCGCCGGGGGCACTCGCGGTAGGCACGCCGGCACGATTCCGGCCGCTCCCCCCGGAGGCGAGGCGAGGCCGATGAAGATCCCCGTCGCCCGGCCGCTCGTCGGGGAGGAGGAGGTCGAGGCCGTCGCCGGCGTGTTGCGATCGGGGATGCTGGCCCAGGGGTCGGTCGTCACGGAGTTCGAGTCGCGGTTTGCGGAGTACTGTGGTGCCCGGCATGCAATCGGCGTCAACTCCGGGACGGCGGCGCTCCACGCGGCCCTCCTTGCCGCCGGCGTCGGGCCCGGGGACTCAGTGATCGTCCCGGCGTTCACGTTCTTTGCAACGGCGTCAAGCGTCTCGATGTGCGGGGCAACCCCGCTCTTCGCGGACGTTGATCCACGGACGTTCAACATCGACCCGGAGTCGGTCAGGGATCTGCTCCGGCCGGATACCCGGGCGGTCATCGGGGTCCACCTCTTTGGGCAGCCGTTCGACGTCGCTGCTGTCCGCGCTCTCTGCGACGACCGCGACCTCGTTCTCATCGAGGACGCGGCCCAGGCGCACGGCGCGGAGTACCGGGGGAAGCGGGCAGGAAGCCTTGCCGACCTCGCCTGCTTCTCGTTCTACCCGACGAAGAACATGACCACCGGGGAAGGCGGTATGGTCACGACCGATGACGACGCCCTTGCGGAGCGGGTCAGGCTCTTCATCAACCACGGGCAGAGCAAGAAGTACCTTCACTCGGCCGTCGGCTACAACTACCGGATGACGAACATCGCCGCCGCCATCGGCCTCGTGCAGCTCGACCGGCTCCGGGGGTTCAACGAGCGCCGGATCAGAAACGCCCGATACCTCGACCGTCACCTTGCGGGCACAGGGCTCGTCACGCCGTATGTGGCACCGGGCGTCCGGCACGTCTACCACCAGTACGTGGTGAAGATCCCCGCCGGCTACCCGCTCGCGAGAGACGCGTTCATGAACGCTCTTGCCGAGCGCGGTATCGGGACCGCCGTCCACTACCCCATCCCCGTCAACCGGCAGCCGGTCTACCAGAGCGAGGACGCCTCCTGCCCGGTATCGGACGACCTTGCGGCCTCGGTCGTGAGCCTGCCCGTCCACCCGTCGGTGACGGACGAAGACCTGGCATACATCTGCGATGCGGTCCGGGAACTGCAGGAAGCATAACTGGATACCCATGAGAATTCTGCTCGTCTCCACCCAGGACTACATCCACCACCCGATCCCGTCACGCCACCACAACATCTTCGAGGAACTGGCAACACGGCACGAGGTCCACGTGCCCCATTTCCACGTCAGCAGGGGGAAGGAGCGGGAGACACGCCTCCATGTCCACGAAGCGACACAATTTCCCGTGGCAAGCCCCTTCCTCCACTACACCTTAAACGCGCCCTGCCACTACCGGGTCATCCGCGATATCATCCGGGACTACGATATCGACGTCGTCGTCGGCGCCCATGTCCTCGCAGGAACGGCGATGATCCGTGCGGCAAAGAAATTCGACGTGCCGGTCGTCTTCGACCTGAAGGACTGGTTCCCTGACTCTGCCGCCGCTTATTACAAGAGCCCCGCCATGCAGTGGATGCTCCGGGAAGGCGTCCTCGCCGTAACCCGGTACAACCTCGACCACAGCGATGTCATCACGACGGTCTCGCCCGGGCTCGTTGCGAAACTGGAGAGATATGGTTACAAGGCAGAGTTGATCACGAACGGCGTCAACACCGACCTCTTCCGCCCGATGGACGGCGGAGTGATGCGGGAGACCCTCGGGATTGCCCCGGACGCCTTCGTTCTCGGGTTCGCGGGCGCCGTCGAGCGGTGGTACGCCCTCGACGAGGTGATCCGTGCGTTCCCCGAAATCCTCAAGAAGCACGAGAACGCGGAACTTCTGATCGTCGGCGGTTCGCTCTTCACCGGCTACCTGGACGAACTGCGTGCCCTCGCGGCAGACCTCGGGGTCGCCGGGCGGGTGCACTTCACCGGCGCCGTCGAGTACCGCGACCTCCCCGGCTACATCGCGCCGATGGACATCGGCCTCATCCCGCTCTCGCCCCCCCAATGGGTCGACATCGCCCTGCCGAACAAGTACTTCGAGTACTCGGCCTGCGGGAAACCGATCCTCTCGACCCCCATCCCCGATATGCTCCGGATGGGCGGCGGGAGCATCGCCGTCTACCGGGAGAGAGAGGAGTTCGTAGAGAGAGTCAGCGAACTGGCTCTCAACCCGGGGTGCTGCCCGGCCGGGATCGAGGAGCATAGCTGGAAGAAGAAAGCGGAGGCGTTTGAGAAGGTCTTTACACGGTTAACAGGAAAAGCCCGGTAGGTGCTTCTTTTTCTGCTCTCCCGGATACGCCAAGGTTATTAATGGCTCGAAGGGAAACTGATTCGTAACAAGGAGGGTCCAATGGCTCACGTGGATCTCGGAAAATACCGACCGTATATAATCATAGGTTTTATCGTCCTGTTCACCCTGCTCGCGTTCTGGACGCGAGGTATCCCTTCGGATGGTCTGGTGACCGCCGACGGCGTCAATCTCCTGGAAAACGACGCCTGGTACAACCTCCGTCAGGTCGAACAGACCGTTGCCAACTTCCCCGGCTACGCCTGGTTCGACGCCATGACGCTCTACCCGACCGGCGACGTCATCTACTGGGGGCCGCTCTTCATCGAGATCCTATCGACGCTCTGCGTCCTTACCGGCGCAGCGACGCGGCCGGAGATCATGGTGGTGGCGTCGTGGGTCCCGCCGCTGATGGCCGCGGCGATGGTGCCGGTCACCTACCTGCTCGGAAAGAAGATCGCGGACTGGAAGACGGGGATCATCGCGGCAGGCCTCATCGCGGTCATCAGCGGGAACTACGCCTACCGCTCCCTCTTCGGCTTCGTCGACCACCATATCGCGGAGACGCTCTTCTCGACGATCTTCGTCCTCGCCTACGTTGCGGCACTGCTCACGACACGCGACAGCCCGCTCTCCCTCAAGGATCGCGGAACCCTCACGGTTGAGGGCCTGAAGGCCCCGGTGCTCGCCTCGACGCTCGCGGGCGTCGGGTACCTCCTCGGGTACTTCAACATGCCGACGATGATCCTCTTCGCGCTCATCGTGACGGCGTTCACCCTGATCCAGTTCCTCCTGGACTTCTTCCAGGACCGGTCAAGCGATTACCTGGCCCTCGTAAACACTATCACCTTCGGTGTCGTGATCATCGGGACGGCAGCGTTCGGCTTCCCGCACCCCGGCCTCGACCTCTCACGCTACACCGTCGGGCACGTCGTCGCCTGCGCCGCCCTCATCGCCGGGACGCTCGCGCTCTACGGTCTTGCTACCTACCTCCGCGGGCGCCCGAAGTACTACTTCCCGGCAGCGCTCGCCGGCATCGCGGTCGTCGTCGTAGCGGCGCTCTTTGTCGCCCTGCCTGACGTCTACAACCTCCTGATCGCAAGCCTCTTCGCGTTCTTCGGCGAGCAGCCGGTCACCACAACCGTCCTGGAGGCACAGGCCTGGTCATTCGATATGGCCTGGGCAGCGTTCAACTGGGGCCTCCTCCTTATGGCGGGCGGGATCGCCTTCCTGCTCTGGTGGAGCCGCGAGAAGGTGAACCCCGCCCACGTCTTCATCCTCGTCTGGACGCTGATCATCCTCGCCTCGACGATGGCGCACGTCCGCTACGAGTATTACCTTGCTGTCAACGTCGCCCTGCTCTCCGCCGTCTTTGCAGGCGCAGTCCTGAACATAGGGTGGAAAGACGTCACGCGCTTCGCGGGAACGGCAACGTCAGCCGCTCATGCAAGCCCGGCAGCCGCGGAGAAGCGGGAAGAGCCGCCACGAAAGGGGAAGAAGGGAGGGAAAGCCCCGGAGGCCAGAAAGCCGAAGGCTTCCTCCAAAGACCAGCCGGACTACCTGAAAGCAGGAGCGTTCATCGCGGTCGTCGTCGTGACGCTCCTCTTCGCGGGGGGTTCCCTCCAGGCGAACATTGCCCTGGCGAACAACGCCAGGTACGGCGGCGTCGACTCGCAGTGGATGGAAGCGCTCGAGTGGATGGGTGCAAACACCCCCAACCCCGGTGTCGACTACACCGCCATCCTCGACCAGAACACCTTCACCTACCCTGAGGACTCCTACGGCGTCATGTCCTGGTGGGACTACGGCCACTGGATCACCCTCATCGCAAAACGAATCCCGAACAACAACCCCTTCCAGCACGGGGTTGCCGGCCCGAACGGATCGGCCCAGTACTTCGTCGCGACCGACGAAGAGACCGCGAACAAGATCCTCGACAACATCGGCACCCGCTACGTCGTCACCGATATCCAACTCGATACCGGGAAGTTCCACGCCCCGGCGACCTGGGCAGATCCGGACGTGGGCAGGAGTCCCTTCGAACCGCAGTTCTTCGTCCCCACGAGTACGGCCGCGACGAGCTACCAGGCGGTGCCGTTCTACAGCCAGGAATACTACCTGACGATGGTCTCCCGCCTCCACAACTTCGACGGGTCCATGGCTGACCCGACGTCGCAGGTGATCTACGCCGAGTATCGCGACGCGGGCACGGCGAACGCCTCGCTCCCCGTCATCACGCGGACAGAACAGATGAACGCCACCGCTGCGGCGGCGGCGGTGGAGGCATACAACAGGAACGCGCCAGCGGGCTCTCATGCCACGCTCCTGAACATGTACTACCAGTACCGGGGCGACTCGATCCTCCAGCCGCTCGAACGGGTGCCGGCGCTCCAGCACTACCGGCTCGTCCACGAGAGCCCCCAGAACGTCTACGGCACCACCGGCACGAGCGGGCCCGACCTGAAATACGTCAAGATCTTCGAGTACGTCCCGGGCGCCGCGATCAGGGGTAGCGGCATCATCGAGGTGCCGGTCGTCACGAACACCGGCCGGACGTTCACCTACCGGCAGGAGAGCGTGAACGGCACGTTCATCGTCCCGTACGCGACCGGAGGGTCGGACGGGGTCAGGACGACGGGACCCTACCGGATCGTAGACACCGGCCAGACGTTCGAGATCACCGAAGAGGATATCCTGCAGGGACGCACCATCAACTGAACGAGGATGCGCTCTTCGGTCATTTACGGTGACATCTTCACCAGGCACGACATGGAGGCCCCGAGTCGGGCTCCCG
>JALNXI010000318.1 GCA_023230425.1 Methanoculleus sp.
GATGCTCGCCGCCGGGGCCACTCACATCGCGCGGGGTTATACGAAGAAGATCCGGCACCTCAAGGACCTTTTCAAGGAGGCGATCATGCACCGGGGGTTCTCGTTCATCGACGTCCTCCAGATCTGTGCGACCTACTTCAACCTGACCGACTACTACAACACTCACGCCTACGAGATGCAGGAGGGCGAGGTCGAGACGGGCAGGTTCGAGAGCGCTCTTGGAAAGATCCGGGAGTGGGACTACGACCGGGAGGCTCCGATCCCACTCGGGACGTTCTACTCGATCGAAAAGCCGGTCTACGAGGAGAAGTTCCAGGCGCTCACCGCCGGGAAGCCGGACCGGAGGGCGCTCGTCCAGAGAGTGATCGAGGAGGGGCGCTGAACCTCGGCCAAGATCTTCATAGCCCACCCGGACCGCAGGTGCCCGGAACGGGCGGAATACCGCCGGTTTTAGCAGGTGCCCGGCCAGGGGAGATTGCCGCGGTCTTCGCTTTCCCGGCATCCGGCGAGGCCGCCTACAGCACCGGGCAGACGCTCTACGTCGACGGCGGGCTGCCCCTCTGTGCCGACTTCAGGACACCGTGGTCGTCGGGGAGTTGAGGGGCCGGGGGAATCACCCCTTCCCGGTCACGGGGGATTCTACCCTCGAACGGCTGTTATCGCTGCCGGGAGGCCCCGGCGGGCCGCCGGATCTATTCAATCAAATTAATATAATCTCATTTTTATATAATAGAACCCGAAAAAGGGCGCCCGAGGAAGTATCTGTCGGGGGAGTTGCGGCAAGGAGGACCCCAATCCTGCCGCCGGGCGATCCTTCGAGGTGAACGGCTCCATGAGGACCAGAAGTGGATAGCTGGGTAAAGCATGGTCTTTGAGACGAAAGAGAATCTGACCGATGAAGAGATCAGCCACGGCTTGAAACTCGTCATCAGGGACGGCCTTGCCACCCAGGCGATGGTGACACTGACCGGCGGCATATTCCTCGTAGCCTTCGCCCTGCAGCTCGGGGCATCGAATACCGTCATTGGTCTGATCGCCGCCATCCCGCCGCTTGCCGAACTCCTCCAGATGCCCGCCATCTACCTCGTCGACCGGGTGCAGAACCGGCGGCTGGTGGTCGTCGCGGCATCGCTCGCCGCCCGCCTCTTCTGGATACCCATCATCCTGATCCCGTTCTTCCTCTCCCCGGAACAGGGGATCATCGTTCTCATCACCTCGATAGTCCTCTACTCAGCGTTCTCGGCGGTTTCCCACTGCGGCTGGAACTCCTGGATGCGAGATCTGATACCCCAGGACCGGCTCGGTGCCTTCTTCTCCCGGCGGCTGACCCTCTCCACAGGAATTGCACTCGTCATCAGCCTCGCCGCCGGTTTCTTCATTGACTCATGGAAAGTCGTGTTCCCGGACCTTGCAGCCTACGGTTACTCCGCCCTCTTCCTGCTCGGGCTCATCGCCGGGCTCATCGGCATCACGCTCCTCGCCCGCACACCCGAGCCCCGGATGGTCACCGAGACCGAGGAGGACGGCCTGCTTGCCGCTATCCTGAAACCGTTCCAGGACATCAACTTCAAGAACCTCATCATCTTCCTCGGCTCGTGGAACTTCGCCGTCAACCTCGCGGCGCCGTTCTTCACGGTCTACATGCTGCAGAGGATCGGCCTCGATATATCGGTCGTCGTCGCCCTCGGTGTCCTCAGCCAGGTCATGAACATCGTCTTCTACCGGTCGTGGGGCCGGGTCTCCGACCGCTACTCCAACAAGTCGGTCCTCGCCGTGAGCGGCCCGCTCTTCATGTTCTCGATCTTCGCGTGGATGTTCGTCACGCTCCCCAATGTCTACATCCTGACCTACCCCCTGCTCATCCTCATCCACATCCTTATGGGGATATCACTTGCAGGAGTCTCGCTCGCTTCGGGGAACATCAGCCTGAAGATGGCCCCGCAGGGTCAGGCGACCAGTTACCTTGCAGCGAGCACCTTCATGAACTCAGTCGCCGCCGGGATCGCCCCTATCCTCGGCGGGCTCTTCGTAGACTTCTTTGCCGAGCGAGAACTGATATGGACCCTGATCTGGAAAGATCCGGTGCGGGAACTCGTCTTTGTCACCCTCGACCTGCAGCAGTGGGAGTTCTTCTTCCTCTTCGCCTTCATCCTCGGGCTCTACTCCCTTCACCGCCTGACGGCGGTGCAGGAGGAGGGGGAGGCGAAGGAACACGAGGTCGTCGACGAGCTCATCGCGGGGGTCCGGCGGGATATGCAGAACTTCTCCCCGGCGGGAGGCCTCCGGGACCTGGTGAAGTTCCCCTTCTCGTCGGTCAGGATACGGCGGAAGAAGAAGCGATAAGCGCGGGGGCGCCCAGATACCGTCATGAACCCGGGCAGCCCCGTGCGGCGTCACGGATCGGAGGTGCCCCCCCACACCAGTTTCATCGTCGCTGCGCTGCTGGCAGCTCTGCTGACCCCGGGGTTTCCCTCTCACCGGCACCGCGGGGCGGCGTCGTGACCCTCCGGCTCCCCGGCCCGAAAGCAGCATCTCCGTCGAGGAGGTGCTCCGGATCTACGCCGAAGTGCCCCAGACCCTCGTCGACGTCGGGCAGGTCCTCTGGGCGGCACAGGGGGATCACGGACAGCCGGGGATACCGGACCGCCCTCCGCCGGCGCCCTCTAACCCCTGGAGGTCTAGTGGGCCATTTCATCTTATTTTAAGGGTTCTGGTTCGGATCGCCGGCCTCTCGCGTGAGGCAATGTTGCACATGAAACGACCATGAGACTACGCTCTCCGGGCTCCCCGGGCGGTGGACCGTGGTGGGAATCGCCCCGGGGGGTGGGGGCAGGGGAGGGGGTTCGCCCCCTCCCCCCACAAGCCGGACCCGGGGCACGATGAAACAGAGCCATGATCCCCCAGTCGCCAAACCAGGGATCTCTTCATGGAAAATTAAGGTGAAATGCTCCACTAGTGCATCGATTCTTAATATGTAGTACAACCAGAGAGCACCATCGGATCTCGCACACCTGCTCCAGGAGGTCATACTCCGGGGTACGCCCGGGCACGGCTTCCTCCCGGCTATCGCCATGACTGC
>JALNXI010000319.1 GCA_023230425.1 Methanoculleus sp.
GGGCTGATATCCGGGATGAGCCGCGTCTGGTTCTTCTCCGGGATCTCCCCCTGGAGTGGACCGTGGGAATATCGCCACGGGGGGCGGGGACCGGGGAGGGGGAACCCCCCCTCCCCGGGCAAAATGTCACCCAACAGTTCCTCTCCGGCAACCCCCTCCCCGCCCGCGCTTCGCGCTCCTCCCCCGCCCCCTTCCGGGGGCGAGGGCAGTCATGGCGATAGCCCGTGGGAAGCCGTGCCCGGGGAGCGGCGCTGACGCCGGTTTCCCGGGAGAAAGGGAGAGTGGGCCCGAATCCGGTTCTTCCCCGGGATCTCCCCGGTCTCTGCCTCGTGTCTTCAGCGTCCAGACTCAATTCCTACAGATTGCCATCCGCCTGTAACCCCCTCCGGGGGGTGGGGCAGTACGTGGGGATACCGGGGACAAGCTGTCTCCCGGGAGGCAACCCCCCGGATAGTGTGAAAAAGATCAATACTTCTCCTCCGTTGAGAGTGCCGGTAATTGAGAATCGATGCACTAGGCAGGTAAAAATAGGTTGCCTCTCTCCCGGGTCACAACGTGCCTTTGGTGCTCGGCACGTCGCTGATCGAGGGGTCGATCGCCACGGCCGCCCGTAGCGCCCGGGCGAACGCCTTGAACGCCGCCTCACAGATGTGGTGGTCGTTCCTGCCTGTCACCGCGATGTGCGCGGTGAGCCCGGCGTTGGTGCAGAGGCTGTAGAAGAAGTGCTCGATGAGGTCGCCGGGGATGCCGCCCGGTCCCGCCGGCGAGAAGGCCCCCTCGAAGACGAGGTATCCCCGGCCGCCCACATCGAGCGCCACCCGGGCGAGCGCCTCGTCCATCGGGACAGCGGCGTCGGCGAACCGGGTGATCCCTCTCCCATCGCCGACCGCCTCCGCAAGGGCCGTCCCGAGGACGATACCGATATCCTCGATGGTGTGGTGGGCGTCCACCGCGATGTCGCCGGCCGCCCGGACGGTGAGGTCCATACGGCCGTGCCGGGCAAACGACGTGAGCATGTGGTCGAAGAACGGTATTCCAGTCGCGATGGTCCCGGCCCCGGTGCCGTCGAGGTCGAGGGAGAGGCTGATATCGGTCTCCCTCGTTGTGCGATGAACCTCACTCGTCCGCATGCGCCGCCTCCAGGACCTCTGAGAGTCGCACCTTCCCGGCGTAAAGGGCCGATCCGAGAACCGCTCCGGTCGCCCCGGCTTCCCGGAGCGCGCGAACATCGCGGGCGCTCGATATACCCCCGGATATAACGACCGGGATCTTCACCCTCGCGAGGAGATCCGTCACTGGAGTAAGTGCGATCCCCTGCTGGAGTCCCTCAACGTCCACATTCGTATAGAGGAGCGATCCTGCGCCGAGGCTCTCGAACCGCTCCGCCCAGGAGAGGTAACCCCCTGCCGGGCGCTCCCACCCCTCGATCATCACCTCACCTCCCCGGGCATCGATCCCCGCCATGACCCGCCCGCTCCCAAACTCGTCGGCAAGCGTCCGGATAGTCTCCGGTTCCCGGACGGCCAGGGTCGAGAGGATCACCCGGTCGACGCCGGTATCGAGCCACCCTGCAGCGTCCTCGACGCTCCTGATACCGCCGCCAAGCTCGACAAAAGCGCTGGTCTCGCGTGTGAAGGCCCGGATCAGGTCGGCGTTCTTCTGTGCACGGCCAAACGCCCCATCGAGGTTGACGATGTGGATGCCGTCCGCTCCCTCATCGAGCCACCGGCGCGCCCAGGCGGCCGGGTCCCCGTAGACCGTCGCCGCTTCCGGCCGCCCCTGCACGAGCTGCACGCAACGGCCGTCCAGGATATCGACTGCAGGATAGATCTCCATGCTCTTCAGCGTATAATCCGTTCGATAGGCATGACTAATATGTCTTTTGCGCCGGCCCGCTTTAACTGGTTGATCAACTGGTAGACCCGCTCCTCCTTCACAACGGCGTGAACGGCGACCAGGTTCTCGTCGGATGCCACGTCCATCACCGTCGGGCCGGAGAGGCCGGGCAGCACCTCTCTCACATCTGAAAGCGCGCTCCGGTTGACGTTCATCATCAGGTAACACTGCCCCTTCGCCCGGATGACGCTCTCGAGGGCAAGGATGATCTCGTCGATCTTCTCCCGTTTGCTCTCGAGAGCAGCGGGGTTCGCCACCAGGACCGTCGACGAGGTCAGAACCTCGTCGATGACCCGGAGATGGTTCGTCCGCAGCGTCGTCCCCGAGGAAGTGAGGTCGACGATGGCGTCGGCGATACCGAGGTGCGGCGTCGCTTCGCATGCCCCGCCCACGGTCACGACCGTCACGGTGACACCGCGCTCTGCAAAGAACGAGCGGGTGATCGCCGGGAACTCAGTCGCCACCTTGGCCCCGTCGAGGTCGGTGACCGCCTTGATATCGGCCTCCTCCGGCACAGCGACGACGAGCGTCGCCTTACCGAGCTGCAGGTCCAGAACCTGCTCGACCGCCGAGCCCCGCTCCATGACCATATCCTTCCCGGTAATGCCAAGGTCGGCAACGCCGCTCGCCACATACTCCGGTATATCGATCGGGCGGGCGAAGAGTATCTCCACATTTGGGTCATGGGTCCGGGTGATGAGCCTCCGCTCTCCGCCGTCGACCAGGTGAAGGCCGCTTCTCTCGATCAACTCGTTGACGGGCTGGGCGATCCTGCCTTTATTCGGGATGGCAAGACGGACGAGCCCGGGTCCGTGCTGCCGGGATGATGGTTTGCTCATAGACTACGACAACTCCGAACCGGGAAGATCAGAAGGTGGAGAGTTCTCCCCGGATGACCTTCTCGGTGATGGTGGTGGTCTTCTCCAGCCACCCGTCGATGATCGCCTCGACATCGGGTTTGACCGATTTCATGTCCACGCCCGGCTTCGTGAGGATCTGGGCGCTTGCTACATGGGGCTCATCGATCGGGTAGCCGATCTGGGAGAGGATGCGGACGTACATCTCCTCGATGCCGTCGACCTCCGCGACACAGTCCTGTGCTATCTGCGTCGCGAGGAGGTTGTAGATCTTTCCTATGTGGTTGATCGGGTTCTTGCCGCTCGTCGCCTCCATGCTCAT
>JALNXI010000320.1 GCA_023230425.1 Methanoculleus sp.
GCCCATCCAGTAGAGTTTCCGACAGATGGGGCACCACGAGAACTCCCTCCCCGGGGCTGACCGCGGGGCGTAGCGTGCCCCCCGGACCTCGCGTGCGGTTGCGGGCCGGAGACGCGTGTTGCAGAGGGAGCAGCGGCTCATCCGGATCTCGGGCTCAATGAGCCCGAGGTCGGCTACCTGCCGGACCTGGTCCATGATCTCCTGGGAACTGATGTAGACCGCCTGCGCACCGCCCCGTCGTGCGAGTTCGCGGTCCCGGGTCAGGAGGAGCCGGTTATCCTGTGCGGCGATATCGAGGAGGAGCGTATCTTCCCGGGTGCTGCCCCGGGAGAGGCTGTTTGCACTCATCGTGTCGTAGCCCATAAACCGGAGGTAGCGGGTGAGCGTCCCGAGCATCCTGTCGGTCAAGAACCTCCGGGGTTCACCTGATCTCCGAGACATACTCGATGCGTCCACCGCACTTTGTGCAGGTATGGTCGCTTATCCCCACTATCCGGACCGCGTAGCCCGACCGTTCGATGACGAGGCTGCCGCAGGCGGGGCAGTAGGTGCTCTCGTAGGGGTGGCCCCCGACGTTGCCGAGGTACGGGTAGTGGAGCCCGAGTTCTTTTGCACGCTCGTAGATCTTCTCGAGTGCCTTAACCGCGGTCGGTCTCGTCTCCCGCATCTTGTAGTCGGGGTGAAACCGGGTGAAGTGCATCGGTGTATCGGGCCCGAGGTTCTCGATCACCCACTCTATGAGCGCCTCCATCTCGTCCATCGAGTCGTTCTGCCCCGGTATGACCAGCGTGACTGTCTCGACATGCAGACCGAGTTCCTTTGCAAGCGCCGTCGCGTCGAGGATCGGCTGCAGCCGCCCGCCGCAGACCTTCCGGTAGAAGGTGTCGGAGAACGACTTGATGTCGACGCGGAAGGCGTTGAGCATGCCAGAGATCTCGCGGAGCCCGTCTTCGGTGATGTAGCCGTTGGTGACGTAGACGGTCCCGAGGCCGTTTTCGCGTGCAAGCGTCCCCATAGCGAGCGGGTACTCGTGCCAGATGGTGGGCTCGTTATACGTCCAGGCGATGCTCGCGGAGCCTGACGCGAGCGCCCGTTCCACACCCTGCTCGGGGCTTAAGTCCCGGAGCGACTGCATCTCCAGTGTCTGCTGCGAGATGTGCCAGTTCTGGCAGTGCTCGCAGTGGAAGTTGCATCCGATGGTTCCGAGCGAGTAGGAGAGCGTTCCGGGCAGGAAATGGTTGAGCGGCTTCTTCTCGATGGGGTCGACCGCTTCGGCGATGACTTTGCCGAAGGTGGCGGCGTAGAGCGTGCCGCCGCGGTTGATGCGAACGCCGCAGACTCCCTGTTTACCGTCCCGTATGGTGCACCGGTGAGCACAGAGCGAGCAGCGGACGGTGTTCTCCTCGAGTTTCTGGTAGAGTCGCGCCTCGTGCATATGATATGAGGATGGGGGGGAACATGGTATTTATGTCCTGTGCGGCTACAGTTCATCCTGCTCCTCATCGTCGTACTCGACGACGAGCGCTCCGCGATACCCGCAGCGCTTGCACTGGTAGACACAGCCGGTGTATCCTCCGGTAACCGCCCAGACCTCTGTCGAGTTGCATACGGGGCAGTGCAGTCTCTTCACAACAGGTATATTTGTGACATTGGGGATAATAATAGGGTAGAATGAAGAAGTTCGTGATCTCTCTGGGCGGCTCGGTTCTGGTCCCTTCGCTTGAATCGAACAATATAAGCCGATACGTCTCTGTCCTGAAAAGGCTCGCCGGAAAATGCCGGATTTTTATCGTCGTCGGCGGCGGGGGGGAGGCACGCCGGTACATCCGGGTTGCCCGCGAGCTCGGTGCCGGTGAGGCGATGGCGGATGAACTCGGTATCATGGTGACACGATTGAACGCCCGCCTCCTCGTGGCCGGACTCGGCGATACGGCCTATCCGCGCGTTGCAGAGAACTACACGGAGGCGCGCGAGTTCGCGGAGACCGGGAAAATTGTCGTCATGGGCGGCATCACCCCCGCGCAGACGACCGACGCGGTATCTGCGGTCCTCGCCGAGAGCATCGGTGCTGATCTCCTCATCAACGCCACGTCGGTCAACGGCATATACAGCGCCGACCCGAAGAAGGATGCCGGCGCGGTGAGGCATGAGCGCCTCACGCCGCAGGAGCTCCTCGATATCATCACGGGGGGGAGGATGGATGCGGGTGCCAACACGGTGCTCGACATTGTGGCCGGGAAGGTCATCGAGCGGTCCGGTATCCCGCTCCTGGTGCTTGACGGCCGCGACCCGGAGAACCTCTACCGGGCGATCGTGGAGGGCGCTTTTGTCGGCACCATCGTGAGCGAAGAGCATTTTAATCCCCTGCCGGCCTGACATCTCCCCATCGGTAACTATTTTTGCCTGTCTCTCCAATATGTGGTAGTACACGGGGGGCAGTAGGGTAGCCTGGTCCATCCTAGAGCGTTTGGGACGCTTTGACGGCAGTTCGAATCTGCCCTGCCCCATCAGTATGAACCGCGAGACTGCCTGCGAGGCGTACCGCCGTCTTCTTCTTCAGTATCCCGTCGTCGACGACAGGCGCCACTTTATCGACTTCGATAACTCTTTTGAGGCGCTGATCCTCACGATCCTCTCCGCGCAGACGACGGACCGCGCCGTCAACGCTGTCCGCGACGCCCTCTTCTCCCGCTACCCGACGCCTGAGGCGCTCGCCCGCGCGGAGCCTGAGGAGGTTGAACCGCTCATCAAGAGCATCGGGTTCCACCACACGAAGGCCCGTTACGTCGTCGGGACGGCGAGAAGACTTGTCTCCGAGTTCGGCGGCGAAGTCCCGCGGACGATGGAGGAACTGCGCTCGCTCCCGGGGGTGGGGAGGAAGACCGCGAACATCGTCCTCTCCCACGCGTTTGATATCAACGTCGGTATCGCCGTCGATACCCATGTCCGCCGGGTTTCAAAGAGGATAGGATTCACCGGGAGCACCAACCCCGATATCATCGAGCGCGACCTTGTCGCCCTCTTCCCGGAGGAGGCCTGGCGGGACATCAATTACCTGCTGATCCGCCACGGA